>JBDSHL010000073.1:0-4786 GCA_039918515.1 Saprospiraceae bacterium
GAAGTTTTTAGGCATTATTTCATAAATTGTTAAAGTCTTAAGCCATGAAGGTGGTTGAAGGCTTTTGATATTTTTGGTATCGCAAGACAGCGTAATTAGTGTGAGAATTAAAATTTTAAAATAGGTCTTATTCATAAAGGATTAACTTTGGTTTATTAATTTCGTTCTTTCAGGGTAAAGGGTTTGGATGTCAATAAGGAATTTTTCTGCAAGAGATTTATTTCCATAAATAGATATATGCTTTTTAATATTGTCAATATAATTAAATGCCTGATGACCTACATGAGTTAAGAGAAATTCTTTTGATAATTTCTTATATACTTCTACCAATTCAAATTTATACTCTTTAAAAATGGAAATATCAAATTTCATGATCAAATCTATTGAAGTGCATTCTTTTATTTCTGTAAGTAGCAATTCTGGTATATTGATTTCTTTAAGTAATTCAAAAATAAACTCAGGGTTTTTATTTTTATTTAATATTTTATAGTCTTTAATAAATAATTCGGCTTCTCTTGTTTTAATATCAATGCAATCAAAAAATATTTTTGCAAATGGAATATGTGATAAGTTTATAGCAAAGTCTCTCGCCTTTTTTTTGCAAATTTCAACTTGATTCGATTGAATAAGTGTTTGGAGTATATATTCAGCGGTTCTTAATTTAACTTCTTTTTTTGAAACTTCTTTATATATTGAATTGAGATGTTCTTCAAAATGTTCTATGATATCATTTTCTTTGAGAGACTCTAACAACATTAGCCAAGTTTGGGTAGTAATACAAATAGCCAAATTCTTTTTAAGTTCTAATTTAAATTCATTTAAGCTTAGATTGTTAATGAGAAACATCAAAGGTTCTATCTCATTATTTGTAAAAAATGAGTTCGATTCTATTTTTTGTGTGATAAGACTTAGGATTTTATTTTTATTATTTTTATTTATAGAATAATTGAAGAATATGGAATATAGATTTTCTGTCTTATTCCTAATGGCGTAAGAAGTATTTTCAAGAATATCTGTGGTGAATATAAATAATTTATCTAATAATTCTGGGGACTTTATGCTTTTATAAATTTGTTCAATGGCTTTATGAAGATTTAAATATAATTTAAGTAATTTAACATGATTGTTTTGTTGATATAAGGTGAGCCATTCATCTGATTTAATGATGCATGCTAGACTTTTGAAAAAAGCTTCTTCCAAATGACCATCTATAAATTCTTGTACAGCTTGTTCATAAAGAATACCAATTAATTCTGTCTGATCCTTATATTGCTTTAACGGTGAGGTATTCGCTTTAGGTGAAAAAGGGGCATCAAAAATTTTCATTTTCACCATTAGAAAATCGTAGTGCGGTTCATCTTGAAGCTTCTTTTTTAACAATATTTCTGACCATTTATTAAGATTACGGTCTATTTTGAGGCTAAGTTGAATAAATTGTATAAGTTCAGTAGAATTTAGGTTGTCAAAGTCCGGATTTGATTTTTTAGTTTTAGTTTCTTGTTCATTTTGTACTTTGATCAACTGAACTATTTCTTTGTAGTGCCAGTAAGCGGCAATCCAAGCGTGGAGACAAGGGTGCTTTACATTGGATCGACCACATCCACAAATTATTTTGCTAACTTGATTTCTACCATATTTTAATTCGCATTCTATGATTGAATCTTCAAATTTAATTTGGTAATTCCAGATATTTTTGTTTACTTCATTAGCTTTTTTTATTCTACCTGATATATGAGAATTGCTTACCATCTTGAAGATAGCTTCGGGAAGCATGAACTCAATTTGGTCAAGTATGATTTTCATTTTTCGAAATATTCGCTTTACACTGAAATAAAACCCTAAATTTACGCCTATAGTAGTTCATCGAGTATGCATAAGTCGATATTTATAATTCGCCACGCTAAATCAAGCTGGAATCTCCCAGTCAAGGATATTGAAAGACCATTGAACGATCGAGGATTAAGGGATGCACCTATTATGGGTGAAATATTTAAAAGACTTATAGCTCCATTGTTAAAAGTTGTATCAAGTCCTGCGAATCGCGCGCATCAGACGGCAATTATTTTTATGGAAGCTTGTAATATATCTGAAAAAATAATATTAGACGAAAGTTTATATTATGGCGAAGAAGAAGATTACTTATCTGCCATTCAAACAATTGAAGATAAGTATAACTCTGTAGCAATATTTGGACACAATCCAAAGGTTGAAAACTTTAGTAGAAATATTCATGACGGTTATCATGGTGAAATTCCAACTTGTGCCATTATGCAATTTGGCTGTACAGTGGAACATTGGAAAGAAGTTGAATGGAATAATATCAAATTTGTAAACAAATACTTTCCGAAGAAAATTTGATATGATGGATAGTGAATATTTATTTGAAGTCCACCGAATGATATAAGTTCAATTCGAAATTTTGGTATGAAATTTATTTTGTCAATTTTAGTAGTATCCTCTTTCATTTGTGTAAATAATTCTAAGGAGAGCACTTATGTTGAACTTTATAAAAATTCAATAGACCAATTCTATAAGGATCAAAAGTTTGTAAGGGACAATATTAAAAATCTCCGAAAATCAGATACTTTAAGTTTAAAAAATACAATCGCCGAAATTCATCGATTGAGACTGGATCTTAAAGGAATAGATATTTGGTTGCGATATTTTGAGCCTGTTGAATATAAGAAAATTAATGGTCCATTGCCAATTGAATGGGAAGTTGAAGTATTTGAAAAATTTGAGAAGCCCTATAGACGTGTGGGATCGGGATTAAGTCTTGCAGAAAATTATCTTTTACAAGGAAATACAAACCAAGATTCTTTAATTTATTTATTGGATAATTCTATTTTAGCAACTAGAAAATATTTATCTGATTCCTTAATGAATGAGATATCTAAGCCTGAGAATTTTATTCTTGCAAATAGGCATTTTTTATTGAATTTAGCATCTATATATACTACTGGTTTTGAATGTCCTGACAGAGAACTTGTCATATATGAGTTAAGTCATATGCTCAAATCCACTTTAACCATTTATAATGCGTTCAATATATCATATCCCGAATATCATATTTCAGAAAATTACATCAAACTATTTCAAGAGACCATAAATTTTGTTCGTAACTCTAGAATGAACTTCGAGAATTTTAATCATTTTGAATTTATTGGGCGATACACAAATCCGCTTTTCAAGTTAAACCAAGAATTTATAAGAAAATACGTTGCAACATCTATTAGTTATAATGAATATACTTTCAATAATGAAACCAATTCTATTTTTGATAAGTATTTATATGATGGACAGGACATGCTAGGTGTTTTTAGAAACTTGAAGGATAGCGCTATTTTAGAAAAAATTGCAGATTTGGGCAAGCAATTATTTTACGATCCAATTTTTTCTGCGAATAACAAAAGAGCATGTGCATCATGTCATAAACCAAATTATTATTTTACGGATACTACTTTAAAGACCAATTTTCAATATAATGGTAAGGATCATTTGATTCGCAATACTCCTTCATTAGTGAATGTTGAATCAAGTCATCTATTGATGCTCGATGGAAAACATTTTTCAATGTCAAATCAAATAAACGATGTTATCGGAAATCCGATAGAATTAAATAGTTCCGCTAAAATTATTCTTAAAAAAATTTTGTCATGCAAAGATTATAATGCTAAGCTTAACACTTTAGCAAGTTATACTAAATCATCAACACCGGAATTCGCACATGTAATTTCTGCATTGACTTATTTTATTGGATCATTTTCACATAATTATGCTGAATTTGATTCCTTGATAAATGATAATATCTCAACGAATACATCCATAGTGAAGGGATTTAATTTATTTATGGGAAAAGCTCAATGTGGCACTTGTCATTACGTGCCTCGATTTAGTGGAGTTAAATCACCTTTTATTAGTAATGAATTTGAAGTCATTGGCGTACCGAATGATACTACTTTCAAAACAATAAGTACTGACCTAGGTCGATTCAATGTTTTTCCAGTTGAGGAGACAAAGAATTCTTTTAGGACGCCTACATTAAGAAATGTTGAATTTACCAAACCTTATATGCATAATGGTGTTTTTCATAGCTTAGAGCAAGTTATGGATTTTTATAAACAAGGTGGTGGAAGTGGCAAAGGCTTAATTGTAGAACATCAGACCTTGTCAAAAGATAGCCTTAATATAAATGCTTCAGAAATAAATGATATTATATTTTTTTTAAAATCACTATCAGAGAGGTTGAAATTCGTAGAAGCTCCATTGAATTTACCGTCGTCGCGAATGAAAGGATTAAATTTTCGTAAAGTTGGAGGAGAATATTAATATGAAAAAATTTGTAATAGTAGGCTTGGCTTCGATTGTTTATGTTTTTGTTTTATGTAAATCAAGCGCAATTAAATTTAGCTATCCACCCAATATTGATGAAAGTAAGAAGAAGGAATTTGTTGACTTTTTTAAAAAAGGATATAAGTTGTATGGACTTAATTGCGCTAAATGTCATGGGGATAAATATTCTAGTACTGATGGCGGAAATCAATTTACCGAGGGTCAAATCCGAAATTATGCAGTCAATATTAAAATTAGGAACGAAACCCATAAGTTTACTAGGGAAATGACCAAAGATGATATTGATGCCATTTGTGTTTTTCTTAAATATAGACAACAATAATGGACTGAATTATTAGTCCATTATTATTGTCTAGTTTAAGTTATTACTTAGTTATTAGCATTGATTTTATTATTTTGGCATCCTTATTCTTAAATACAATCCAATAAACTC
>JBDSHL010000074.1:0-4070 GCA_039918515.1 Saprospiraceae bacterium
CTAATGCTCATCTCATAAAAGGAGTAATTTGTGGTTACAGAATAGAAGAAATCACAAATCCATTAACTCAAAAAACAAGGTATTTGGACAAGTTGGTGGACGAATTAGCTAAAGGCAAAAAGATGGACAAGATTTTAAGGAAAGCTTAAATACTTATGACTAAATACACGCAAGAAAGAAACACAACTTTGAACAATAAAGATAGTTTTAATGGAAAAGAATCAAACATTAAAGAAAAATCATTTGTAAATAAAAACATCGGTAATGTAAAACTGAAAGTGCAATTTTTTTGGCCTTTCAAAGATAAGTATTTAATTATTGATTTGACAAATGATCTCAGTAACGCAGTAGCTATTCATCCCTACAAAAAATATTTGTGGATTATTTCCATAATTCCTAAAATTGATCAAACTGTATATCAGAACATAATTTCCAGATTAACAGAAAATGGGTTTGACTTTTCGAAACTTCTATTAACAGTTCAACCACGTTAATATGGAATCTGGTCAATTAGGTGAAAAAATTCTTATCGCTGGAGGAAGTGGTGTAATTGGTATTTCCTTATCACAATTTTTAAAGCAAAAGGGATATCAAGTAAGCATCTTATCAAGGTCTGAAAGTCAATCTAGTCCATTTAAAACCTATTTATGGAATCCTGAAAAGGATGAAATTGACAAAGACGCATTTGAGAATTTAAAGTATGTTATTCAGTTATCAGGAGCTAATATTTCGGAGAAAAGATGGACAAATGAGAGAAAAAAAGAAATTATTGAAAGCAGAATTAGAACAACCAACTTGCTTTTTCTAACCATAAAAAATAGTAAAATAAAATTAAAAGCATTTATATCAGCATCAGCTATCGGATATTATGGTGCTGTTTCCTCAAATCATATTTACACAGAATCAGATCCGGCGGGCGGTGATTTTTTAGCTAAGACCTGTATTGAATGGGAAAAGACAGCAGATCAATTCAATAACATAGGAATAAGAACTATCAAAATCAGAACAGGCATCGTTTTAACAAAAACAGGTGGTGCATTATCTAAAATGACTATGCCTATTAAGTTTGGATTTGGATCTGCTTTAGGTTCAGGTGAGCAATACTTTCCTTGGATTCATATTTCTGACTTATGTCAAATTTATTTAAAAGCAATGAGAGACGATAATATGAATGGAGCATATAATGCAGTAGCCCCTTCATTTATAATGAATAAGGATTTCACAAAATCATTGGCAAAAGCCCTTGATAAGCCACTGTGGCTACCCAATATTCCAAGTTTTATTTTAAAAATGATCTTTGGTGAAATGTCCATAGTTTTATTACACGGCAGTAGGATTTCATCAGAGAAATTACTGGCCGCAGGCTATCATTTTCAATTTAAGGAAATAGAAAATACATTGATTGATCTATTTCCTCTTAAGTCATGAGAATCTGGAGCTTACATCCAAGCTATCTTAATTCAAAATGACTTATAGCAGTATGGAGAGAAACATTATTGACAAAGAGTGTGTTAGAAGGGAAAACCAAGGGATATAAATATCATCCACAAAGCTTCAAACCCTTGTTCGTCAGGCTTTTGGCGACTCTGCGAAATTTGTATTTAATTGAAATAAATCGCGTTTTGACAAACTAAAAATGATAAGTAATGGATAAGGAAAATCGTCGTATATCTCCAATACAAATTAATAAAAATGATTTCAGGGAAATTGGTTATCGTTTAATAGATATTCTTTCTGATTTTTATGACACCATCCATGAAAGGCCTATTACTACAGGAGAAGCTGTAAAGCAGATACAAACTGTTTTAGGGAATGCTTCTTTGCCAGAAGATGGAACTTCAGTTTCAGAATTATTTACAAAGACTGTTGATTTATTACTCAAGCATTCATTACTCAATGGGCATCCAAAATTCTTTGGTTATATCACTTCTTCACCTACTCAAATCGGAGCATTGGCAGATTTGCTAGCTTCTGCCGTTAATCCAAATGTAGGTGCAAATATTTTAAGCCCGATGGCTACCGCTATTGAAAAACAGACCGTAAAATGGCTTGCAGAATTCATCGGTGTTTCTCCTACCTATGGAGGATTATTAGTGAGTGGTGGAAATATGGCAAACCTTACAGGTTTCTTAGCAGGAAGAACTGCTAAAGCTCCAAAAAGTTTGAAAGAAGATGGCTTAACAAACGCTTCGAGCGAAATGGTATTCTATTGCTCAAAAGCAACGCACACATGGATTGAGAAAGCTGCAGTTTTATTCGGTCATGGAACAAAAGCAATTCGATGGATACCCACATTACATGACAATAAAATGAATACTGACATTTTATTACATACAATCAAGGACGATGTGCTGCACGGGAAAAACCCATTCTTGGTAATTGGAAATGCAGGAGATGTTAGCACGGGTATTGTAGATAATCTTTCGGAAATTGCAGCAATTTGCAAAGCTCATAATTTATGGTTTCATATTGATGGTGCTTATGGAATACCTGCAGCAGTAATTCCACAATACAAAAATTTATTTGACGGAATTCAAGAAGCGGATTCCATTGCGCTAGACCCACACAAATGGCTTTACGCACCGCTTGAAGCGGGTTGTATCCTAGTAAAAAATCCTCAACATCTTATTGACACCTACAGTGCACATCCGGCTTATTACAACTTTGATCATAACGCTGACGAACCTACGCTTAATTATTACGAATATGGGTTTCAAAATTCAAGAGGTTTTCGGGCATTAAAAGTTTGGATGGCTTTACAGCAGGCAGGAAAGAATGGATACCTTAAAATGATCAATGAAAACATTGAACTTTCGCAACTTTTATTTAAAGAAGCACGAAAACATGTGGAACTTGAAGCAGTAACACAAAACTTAAGCATCACCACACTACGTTATATTCCTTTAAATTATGTTCAAGAGGATGGGATTGATGAAACTTATTTAAATACGCTAAATGAAAAATTATTGAATGAATTGCAATTACGAGGCGAAGTGTTTTTATCCAATGCGGTTGTAGAAGACAAATACTGTTTAAGAGCATGCATCGTAAATTTCAGAACTTCAAAAAAAGATATTCATGAAGTTATTGAAATAATTGTTCGGGAAGGGCGAAAAGTTTACGAAAAACATCAGACAAGATGACAACTTTTGTATATAAAATTTTGCAATTGTTCAAATGATAAATACTAATGCCGAAGTAGCAAGAACGAAAAACATTTACCTATCCAAAATGATGGTTAACAGGATTTCGGGATTGGGAATGTTGGAAACAACTCCTGTATTCTCAGTCGAAATTAATTTGGATTTGTGGCAGTGAATTTATTTTTTCTGCGATGTCTGCTTTTTTGACCTAAAAACTGAAGTTGCGGAAGGCGTTTTCGGTCTGCGTAGTCACGATATAAAATGGTAAATGAGTTTCAAGTCAATCTACTCATTCGATTAGACCGTGGATTATGCGAAACCGTTCGCAAAGACTTAAAAAATATAAAGTAATATAAAATAAAATGGCAATTTGGGCTTGATTTCGAGCTCAATCTTCAAAACGTCAAACTATAACCATTCATTATGTTGTCAAGTCAATGCAAGTCGTTTTGCACCAAAGCAATGTTATTCTTTTTTTTCGCCTACCTCAGCCCCTGTTTCGCCCAAGACACACTCCATTTGCTATTCACAGGCGACATAATGGGCCATGAAAGGCAAATCCTGAGTGCTAGACAGGGGCTTGGAAGATATGACTACCGGCCTTGCTTCCAATACATCAAGCCCTTTTTGGAAAAGGTCGATCTTGCAGTGGGCAACCTCGAAGTGACTTTACCAGGGCATTGGCCGTACACGGGTTTTATAATGTTGCCCGTTTTTAGAAGCCCCGATGCATTGGCCGAAGCACTTCTATGGGCCGGTTTCGATATCTTGATGACTGCAAACAACCATGCAAACGACAGCCAACGGCGCGGTATTCGCCACACAATCAACACGTTGCGCAGTCTTGGCATAAGGCAAACTGGCACATTCAAAAACGCCGCTGAACGTGCTACCAATTATCCACTCCTGTTAAATCATAATGGGTTT
>JBDSHL010000075.1:0-4557 GCA_039918515.1 Saprospiraceae bacterium
AATCCAATGGATGTGGATGTATATCGAAATAAAACTCAGTGCCGATTAATGTTGCATTTCCTTGAGTGAATTTAAAAGCTGGTGCTGGGTCATTCGGATCCGGAATACTATCCTTCCCAGATACTCCATTGAGTTTTTCGGTATAGATGTAATTCCCAATGAAGTTGATAAACGGTGTTAATTCAAAGGATACATGATCAGAGTTTAAGAAATAAGCAAGATCTATTTGATGGCTTATTTCTGAATTTAAATTTGGTGAACCAATTTCATACCGAAGAGTTCCTTCATGTTTTCCGTTCGATGCCAACTCTGCTATATTGGGTGCTCTGAAACCTCTTGATAAATTGAATTTTAATGTAGATGTTTTATTGATTTGATAAGATAGTCCTATACTTCCTGAAGTGCCATTATAGTTTTTTACAAAAGAACTGAATTTTAATTTAGTAGTAGAGTCTTGTAATACTGCAGGGTGATTTAAACTGTCTAATAATAATTCCTTGGAGTTGACATGTCGATTGTCAAAACGTACTCCAGATGCAAATGTTAGTTTAGTAAATCTTTTTTGAGTAAATACAAATGCACCAATATCAAAATAATTATAGGCTGGGATTAAGAATTCTATTCCTTTGTTAATATTTTTTTGTTGCTGCCCACTTACACCGAATGTAGATTCCCAACCATTGATATTATCCAAATTGTATCTTAAATTAAAATTTATTGTACTAAGATCAAAGTATAATGCTTTATCATCTGGATGAGCAGGATCGCCAAATTCTTTCCGTCGGTTATTTTGATAACCAATGTCTGCATTGATGGTACCTTTTTCTAAAATAATGTAATTGTTTGAAGTGACATTCCAATGATTGATTTCTTGATGCGGAAATCCTATTTTGTATCCGTTTAAATCAGAGCTAGAAGCTATCATTTCTTCTCCTTTTGAATTTAAATAAATGAAATTACCTCGACTGTCTCTTTCTCCTTCTATTAAGTTAAGTGTATTGTTGTAAGAGCTTAAGTTTAAATGTGAATGTCCCCAATTCTTGTTGATACCCAAAAATAAGTTACCGTCGGTCTCTTTGAAACCAGAATTGTACACTTTATGATCAAAACTATTTTGATAGTTTCCTGCATGTTTATTGCTGAATCTTCCAAGCCATTGTAAGCCGTTTTTATTTCCTGCATTTGATAAGGAATAAGCAACTAGTTGGTTATTGCTTTGATAATTTGCAATCAATTGAGTATTTATTTTACCAAGTGCAGGGGCTTTGGGTCCAATGAAATTTAATGCTCCAGCAATTCCATCAGAACCATATAGTAGACTTCCAGGACCTTTGACTATTTCCACTCTATCCACAGCATATTCATCTATTTCAATTCCATGTTCATCTCCCCATTGTTGACCTTCTTGACGTACACCATTGATTAAAGTTAACACTCTGTTATAACCTAATCCTCTAATAATTGGCTTAGAAATAGAAGCACCTGTGGTAATTTGATTTATACCCGGTATGTTTTTTAAAGCATCAATTAAATTGGTCGAACTATTTTGATTTAAAGTATTTTTGTCAATGGACTTTGCAACTATCGGACTTAATTTTAGTTCTGTGGAACGTGTAACACCTGTTATAATTACTTCTGTAAGTTCTTTTGAAGCAAATTCAAGTTCAAAATTAATAACAGTGTCTTTGGTAAGGATGAATTGTCTAAGGATTGATTTATATCCAGTGTAAGCAACATCCAAAAGATAAGTACCTTCCTTTAGGTTCGCAATTTGGTAGTTTCCATCCTTGTCAGTCGAAGTTCCAGTTTTTAAGTCATGAACATATATTGACGCGCCTATTAAACTTTCATGTGTTATCTGGTCTTTGATGTTGCCAGAGATCTTGTTTTGAGAAAATAGATTTAGAGTTCCGAATAAGATCGCAATTAGGGCTATAATAATTTTATATTTCATTTTGATTTTTTTAATAATTAGAAATAGCTTGAATACCGAGCAATAAAATTGATCGGCATCAGAACGTAGAACAAAAAAATCAAACGGTAGGAGGGCCTCTGTTAGAAGTTTCAGAGAAGGGGATAGTTTTGAAATTAAAAAGATACGAGTTGTAAATATTTGAAATTTCAATTTCAGCACTTGTAAAATCATAAATATGATTAAAGTGTGCCTGGAAAATATGATTGTCGCATAAAGCGCATTTATCTAAGGATTTAGATAAGTGTGATTTATGATTACATTTACCACTTTTGTCAGCATAGTAGATTGCCTTTTCACAGTTGTCGGCTTTATTGTACGCGACTATTTCATGATTGTGATGATGGAAAATAATAGTAGGACTATTACTGAGTAAGTATATCAGTATTAGGAATATCCCACCATAATTTAAGTTTCTTCTTTTTTTCAAACTTTAATATAAAACTTTGCAAATATAATCACTGATCCTTAGAAATAAAGTTATATTATTCTTAAATTGCATTATGCCAAGATAGTTGATTGTTAATATTTTTGAAATACAAAGCTTCAACCAAAAAGTAGATGGCTTAAACTTACATCAATTTGCGTAATCCTACCTTAATAATTATGCTTAATCTACCTATCTTTTAATGAGTTTTGAATTATTGGATTCAATTTACTTTGAATTTCTTGAACAGCTAATGAGTCTGATTGGCCTCCATATGAGGAATAAATTATTTCAGTATTTTTATTGAGTATGTAAGTGGTTGGATATCCCATGCGAAGTTTGAAGATTTTGGCCATAATATCTGAACCTTCAGTAATTTGATCAAATTTCCAAGGATGTTGCTGTAGAAATTCCTTTATATCCAATTCTTTGTCTCTACCAATTGCAAGATAATTTATTTCTTCTTTTCCAAATTTATCTACGATTAAATTTAACCCTGGAATTTCTGCAACACAAGGCTCACATGTAATGAACCAAAAATTTATGACTGTAATTTTTCCATTGAAATATTCTAAATTAATATCTCTTCCTTCCATTGTTTTTGCATGAAAAGTTGGAATTTTTATACCAATTAAGCAAGATTCAAAAGATTTAGTTATTGTTTTAATATCCATTTTGAATTGTCTAGAATTTTTTAGACAATCTTCCATAGCTTGTTCATAGTTTTTATCCTGTTTTTTGGCACAGCCAAGTAAGAGTGATGATAAAATTAAAATGTAAAGACTTCTCATGTTTTGATATTTTAATGTACCTTAAAGAGTATTACATTATTTACTTTTGATTGATGAAGGAAGCATTAGCAAAAAGGGGAGTGCTTTGGTATAATCCAATTCGATATATTCTAATCCTAGTACTCTTAAATTATTGTAATATGACTCGTGGTTCTGGTAATAATATTTTTCTGATTGAACAAACCATGCTTTTTCCCCTAATTTTTGCGCAAGAAACCATTTTTCCAATAATCTACCAGTACGTCCATTTCCATCATTAAACGGATGTATTTTTACAAATACTAAATGTATCATTGCCGCGAAAAAGAAGGATTCAACTATACTGAGTGAACTCATCAATAGAGTGTCAATATCTTTGTAGAATTTCTTTAATTCGGTTTTTAATTCAAATTGCGAAACCGCTACATATTCTATCCGTCCATTAAATGTTGTAACAACCATCTGGTTTGTCCTTATTTTTCCTTGTTGATGAGTTGCAATTAAGTGTTTACTTAATATTTTATGAACTTTTTCAATATTTTGTTTATTAAGAATATTTTTGCTAGCAAAGGTATATGCATTGTATAAATCATCTATTTTTTTAGTGTAATCAGGTTGAAACTCAATACCATATTTTTTATGTTTTATATAAGAATCTAACTCAATTTCTTCACCTTCTATTTTACTGGAAAAAACTGAAGAAACAGAATTATAAAAGCTGAAAGTGTCAGTTGATATTTCTGCATCCATTAAATTTTCAAATAAATCTATTAAGTGATTTCTCTCAATAGATGAAATATAATTATCCAATAAATCTAATGGAATTATTTGCAACTTTATTTTCACTTTACTAATTTCAGTTTTAATATTTGATTTTATTGAGTTGCCCAAAATAGCGCTTATGCTATACCCTACATTATCCCATTTTTCTAATTCCAGATTCCTTTTACCTGATCCCTAAATCCTCATTAAATACTAATCTATAATTACTTACTACTTATTACTTACTACTAAAGACTTACTCCTTATCCCTAACTCCTTATTCCTTACTACTTATCCCTTATTCAATGCAACGCCGCCCTAATCGGTAGACTTTCAAGCACCTCAGCTTCGCGATCGAGCCACCAGTTCATACGATCATATACTACATCTTCAGAAAAGTAATGCAAAGCCATGTTGATATAAATATGTCCGTGCTTGGCTTCAGATGTCCAAAGCATTTTATAGAATTTTTTGTAGTCGGGATCGGTAAGATGTTCTTCAACTAATTTGAATCTTTCTGCACCACGAGTTTCAAATAAACATCCAATCAATAAATAATCCATAAATCTCTTGTCTCCTCCAGAATGCATCTGTCTGTTTAATCCCTTGATATAAGGATCTTCATG
>JBDSHL010000076.1:0-1883 GCA_039918515.1 Saprospiraceae bacterium
TGGTCTAAAGCTCCTTTTCCCTTTCCCATTCGAACCTCTGCAGGTTTCGCAGTGACGGGTCTATCAGGAAAGATTCTAATCCATACATTTCCTTCACGCTTCATTTCTCTTGTCATAGCAATCCTTGCTGCTTCTATCTGACGATTGGTCAAACGAGCGCTATCTAGACTTTTCAGACCATAAGTTCCGAAAGCAATGGTAAATCCTCTATTCGCGATTCCCTTGTTTCTTCCTTTTTGCTGGCGTCTATATTTTAATCTTTTCGGTTGTAACATGACAAATTTTTCTTAACTTTTTTAAAAAGAAATGCAAAATTAATACTTTTTTATTTATTGGCGTCTTCTTGCTCTTCCTCCGCCTCTATCATCCCTATCTCTATTCTCTCTATGTCCTTCAGATTCTGGTTTATTTCCTGGTTTAGTCTCTTTTTTAGTTAGACCAACAAGAGGAGATAAATCTCTCTTTGTGAAGACTTCACCTTTACAAATCCAAACTTTAATTCCCAGCTTTCCATAAACAGTTAAAGCTTCTTTAATACAGTAATCTATATCTGCTCTAAAAGTATGAAGTGGAATTCTACCATCTTTATATTCTTCAGATCGAGCCATTTCAGCACCATTTAATCGGCCAGATATCCTTATTTTTATTCCTTCAGCACCTGCTCTCATTGAAGCTTGAATCGCCATTTTGATAGCTCTTCTATAATTGATACGTGATTCAACTTGTTTGGCTATTGAATCACCAACTATTGCCGCGTCTAGTTCTGGCTTTCTAATTTCAATAATATTAATCTGAACATCTTGATCAGTTAATTTTTTCAGTTCTTCGCGAATACGATCTACTTCTGTTCCTCCTTTACCAATGATAATACCTGGTCTAGAAGTTTGAATAGAGACCGTAATACGCTTAAGGGTACGCTCAATTATGGTACGCGCTATACCTCCTTTAGGAATTCTAGCTTGAAGATAAATTCTTATTTTTTCATCTTCAATTAATTTCTGAGCAAGATTACTTCCTCCGAACCAATTAGATTCCCATCCTCGGATGATCCCTAGTCTATTACCAATTGGATTTGCCTTTTGACCCATTCAGATTTAATTTATTTTTATTATGCGTTAATAATTTGTTCTCTTGCTGCCACCACTATGGTAACGTGATTTCTTCTCTTGCGAATTCTATTCGCTCTACCTTGAGGTGCTGGCTGAAATCTCTTAATTACAGTTCCTGGATCAACAAATGCGGTCTTAACATAAAGATCGTTTTTGTCTGCCTGACCTTCTCCATGTTTTTGTTCCCAATTATTAATTGCGGAAAGTAGAAGTTTTTCTAACCAAACAGAAGCTTCCTTCTTAGTGAATTTCAGAATATGAAGAGCCTGATTGGCTTTTTTGCCGCGAATTAAATCCACTACCAACCTCATTTTACGAGGTGACATTGGACAATTTCTAAGTTTTGCTACTGCTTCCATTTTTTTAATTGTATATTATATTATCGGTTGCCTACGTGACCTTTAAACGTTCTAGTAGGTGCGAATTCTCCCAATTTGTGACCAACCATGTTCTCAGATATGTACACAGGTATAAAAGACTTGCCATTATGAACTGCTATAGTCTCTCCCACCATATCAGGAATAATCATAGATGCTCTACTCCAAGTCTTGATTACAATTTTCTTACTCGATTCTTTTGCTTTTGCAATTTTTGCAATCAGCGAGTGGTGAACATAGGGACCTTTTCTAATTGATCTAGCCATACTAAATTAATTTTAATACTTTATTTTTTTCTTTTGGAAATTATCATTTTATCTGAATGCTTATGTCTGCTTCTCGTCTTTTGTCCTTTAGCATATTGTCCATTTCTAGAACGTGGCAAACCTCCTGTTGC
>JBDSHL010000077.1:0-6108 GCA_039918515.1 Saprospiraceae bacterium
ATCTTGAGCAATTAAAGCGAGCATTTCTTTCTCAGCTTTCTCAACTGCATTTGCAGCTCTTCCTGGTTTTACGAAATCATCGTGTTGAGTTGAAATAACAATGGTATCAATACGAATTGGCTTATTATTATCATCGTATTCAATAGTCACTTGACTTTTTGCATCGGGTCTTAGATATGTCATCGTCTTACCTTCTTTCCTGATTTTGGCAAGTTCTTCTAATAAAAGATGAGACAATTTGAGTGCTAAAGGCATATATTCTGAAGTTTCGTTGGTCGCATACCCGAACATCATTCCCTGATCTCCTGCACCTTGATCTATTTTCTTCTTGCGTTCAACTCCTCTATTAATATCTGGAGATTGTTCATGAATTGCCGATAAGATTCCACAACTTTTTGCTTCAAACATATATTCACTTTTAGTATAGCCGATATTCGCAATAACACTTCTTACTATACTATGTATATCTAAATAAGCATTGGTTTTAACTTCTCCAGCTACTACGACTTGTCCTGTAGTTACCAAGGTTTCGCAAGCTACTTTTGAATTTTTATCAAAGGCTAGAAAATTATCTATGAGCGCATCTGATATCTGATCTGCTACTTTATCTGGATGACCTTCTGATACTGATTCTGATGTAAATAAATACGGCATGATGGTTATTTTCTAATGAGTGGCAAATATATGTTTATTTTAAAATATAAACTAAAAGCCTAAAGTTTATTCGATGTATTGAATCAATTGAATAAATCTTAGATAAAGGCTAGCTTCAAAACCTAAATTTCTTATGGATTGTTCATAACCCGGTCTCGAACTATTGGTATACGGATCATACCATGGAATAGCTGCCGGAACATATATCTGTCGAGATACGTCTGGAGAAGCTCGAATTTCAAATCCTAAAGCGATGAATTTATTTAGTTTAGTCTCTGCACTGCCACAAATTGTAAATCCGTAATTAAATTTTTTAACATAATCCTTATACTCTTGAAACAATTCCAGATCGGACTTAATCGTGTATTCTCCACGAAGTCCAATGCCATAGGCTAGTTTCCAATATTTTATAGACTTAGCTTTCTTAATGCCTATCTCAAGTCCGACTTGATGAAATCTCAAAGCAAAACTTCCCCCAGGGTAAACATTACCTAGCTGATCAACAAATCTGAAGAATCGTACACTGCTTCCTCGTTGATGATAACCCAATGCTCCATAAAAGATATTTCCTCCTTCAGATTCAGAATCCATGAAGAAATCAACATGGTAAGTAAGTAACGGAGATCTTTGATCACCTCCTTGCCACTTTTGGGTTGAAATTCCAGAGCCTAATCTAAGACCATAACCATTGGATTGCGCTCCTAAAACCAGACTTAGTAAAATCAAAAGGGTAGACACTAATATATTTCGCATTCACAAATTTACGATTATGTTTTTGAATTACTGTTAGAGCATTTCACAATAATGTCAAAAATTAATGACATATTGTCATAAAATTGTTTAAAATATTAATACATAACATGCCATAATGTCATATAACTGCTTGCTAACTGACTTTTTTACTTATTTTTTACGATGGTACAGCAATTGATACTAGTTGAATATAAACCTAAAAATAAAAAATCATGTGGACTAAAACAATGCATCAAAATCGACCTCACTCATGTAGAACATTCAATGCTCATTCTATGGAAAATGAAATCGCCATCGGGATCCCAGCGAATATTCAAAAAAATGAAAATGAAATTATAATTCATTTGTCTTTAGCTGGATATGATAAGTCTGAAGTATCTATCAAATTAGAGAATCAAGACTTAATCATAAGTACCCATATTCAAGAGAAAATGAATACCTACTTGAAACAAGAATTTAAAAAAATGAATCTCAAGCGAGTTTTCAGACTTCCCGACAGTGTAGTAAAGGATTCTATTGAAGCCAAATTTGACAATGGTGTTCTAAAAATAATCTTGAAGAAAGTAAGTCAAGAAAAAACAAGTATTAATATTATCTAAGACGCTTTACAATTTTTGAATATTAAATCAATTATAAATAACAATAAAAACAATAAAAAATGAGACGTAATGTATTATTTCCACTAAATCCTGTTGTACAAGAATTTGGCAATATGGTAGATGAATTTGTAAACAAAGGGCTTCACGATGTATTTGGCGGAAAAGCTTGGCAGAATAATTTTCCAGCCGTCAATATTATGGAGAATGAAAATAATTTCTCGATTGATATGGCTGCTCCGGGTTTACAAAAGCATGATTTCAAAATCAATGTTGAGAACAACAAACTTCATGTATCTGTGAATTTAGAGCAATCTGAAGAAAAGAAAGAGGACGCTTATTTCAGAAAGGAGTTTAATTTCAAATCTTTTAAAAGATCGTTCCAACTTCCAGAGCATGCGGACACTTCAAAGATTTCTGCTGCTTACAACAATGGTGTCTTAAATATCAGCATCCAGAAAAAAGAAATTATCAAGGATGAAAAAAATATAGAAGTTCAATAAGTTTTAGTAGATTGGATAGTGGTTTGGATGCAGCCTGCAACTTTGCAGGCTGTTTTTTTTATTACTCCATATTAGGCTTTCTTTCTATAATTCAGGATAGCCCAACTTATCAATACAGTGGCCATAATAATCATAGCATAAATACTTGGAAGAATATCACTCAATTTACTTCCCTTCATAATCACCATTCTATTGACTTTTACAAAATAGGCAACAGGATTGAGCTTAGTTACGAATTGTGCCCATGGAGGCATACTATCAATCATAGTATATAATCCACTCATCAGTATGAATACCATCATAAAGAAAAAGGAAATTAACATCGTCTGTTGTTGAGTGCTTACATAAGTTGAAATTAATAACCCGTATGCCAGTACAACTAAAAGATAAAATGAAGAAAATAAATAAATTACAAAAACAGAACCTTGTGGTATAATTCCATATACAAAATAGGCAATACTTAGTCCAATACTTAACACCACTTGACCCATTATCCAAAACGGAATTAATTTACCAAGTATAAATTCATATTTCTTAATTGGAGAGACGTTAATTTGTTCAATCGTTCCCAATTCTTTTTCTTTGACAAAATTAAGTGCAGACATATTCGCTCCTACCATCGTTAATAGTATAACTAGAATTCCCGGAACCATGAAATGTTTATAGTTCATCGTTGGATTATACCAATAAGCTCGCTCGATTTGGATAATTGGAGCGGGATTAAATTTTGGAAATTGTATCCATTTAGCTCTGATATTCTGATTATAATCCCGTAAAATTTCTTGAAGGTATTGGCCTCCTATACTAGCCCTTGATCCATTTACTGCATTCACACTGACCGCCAGACTAACTTCATTGTTTTTGATCAAATTTTCTTCAAAGTGTGGTAAAATCTCAATAATAATATCCGCTTTATCTTGTTCAAATAATTTCAAGGCTTCATCATAACGTTCAACATACCCTACTAAACTTATATAACCACTTGAAGTTATTTTCTGGATCATTTGATTCACTTGAGGTGAATGATCATGATCGACAACACACAAATTAATATTTTTTACTTCATAATTAGCTGCAAAAGGGAGTATCAATAACTGTATCACTGGCATCATCAGCAACATTCTAATATTTCCTTTATCCCGAAAGAATTGACTAAATTCTTTTCGAATGAGTGTTCGTATATTATTCATGCAATTTCAAGTCTCTTATTGAATTTCTTAACACTTATAAAAATCATAACCGCAGTAAAACAAACCAATATTAACGTTTCTTTCCAAATAGATATAAAACCTAATCCCTTAATCATGATTGATTTAACAATGATGAAATACCACTTTGAAGGAATTATGTTTGTTAATATTTGCATTGGCAAAGGCATATTATCAATTGGAAACATAAAGCCACTGAACATTAAGGTTGGCATAAATAATCCAATTAAAGTTCCGAACATAGCAGATGTCTGAGTTTTCGCATTTGAAGAAACAAATAATCCCAAAGAAAGTGATGTAATAATAAATAAAATACTTTCAGCCATCAACAACCATAAACTACCTTTAATCGGGACTTCTAAAACAAAGTAACTTAATATTAAAATGGAAACAATATTAAAAATTGAAATAAATAAATATGGAATAGTCTTTGAAATAACCACAAAAAAAGGATTGAGCGGTGACACAAGAAGTACTTCCATCATTCCTAATTCCTTCTCTCGAACAATGGCAACTGAAGTCATTAAAGAACATACCAATAATAAAATCATGGCCATTACTCCAGGTACAAAATTGTAGGAAGCTTTTAGCTGTTCATTGTATATCATTTTAACTTCCGGAACAATGGTGTATGGAATTTTTTGATGAACGAGTAATTCATTTTGATAATTTAAAATGATGGCTGATGCATATGCCACTAAAGTTGTTCCAAGATTAGGATCCGTAGCATCAGCAATAAGTTGGATACTAGCCTTGTGTTGGTGTTGTAATTCGTTTTCAAAATTGCTTGGAATAACAATTACCAACCTCACATCTCCTTTTCTGAAACATGCTTCAATCTGATCAGATGAGTTCAAATACGCTTTGATATCAAAATATCTACTGGACTCAATTCGATGGATCAACTGCTCGGTGGCTTGATCTTTGGATTGATCTAATATTGCAATATTAGAATTTTTGACTTCATTGGATAAAGCAAAACCAAAAATGAGAATTTGAGCAACAGGCATTCCAATGAGAACAAATAAGGTCTGCTTATCTCTTAGAATATGTAAAATTTCTTTTTTTACGAAAACCCAAAATTGCTTCATTTATTCTAAATTACTTCTTTGTGATTTTCGTGCCAAGGAGAGAAATACGCCTTCCATATCCTTTGATTCGTATTGATTTTTTAAGTCTGATGGCGAGCCCATGGCTTCGATTTTACCATCTACCATTACGGATACAGTGTTGCAATATTCTGCTTCATCCATGTAATGAGTAGTAACAAAAATAGTTGTTCCATTATGTGCTGTCTCCGAGATTAATTCCCAGAATTCTCTTCGTGTTATTGGGTCGACGCCACCAGTTGGTTCGTCTAGAAAAATTAAAGGAGGATTATGCAACATGGAAATTGAAAAAGCTAGTTTTTGCTTCCAACCCAAAGGGAGTGACTTTACCAACTTATCTTTAAAATTTCCAATATGCAAATAATCGATAATTTCTTCAGTCTTGGTTTTTAATTGATTTCGCGAAAGACCATATATGCCTCCATAAAATTTCATATTCTCAATAACTGTCAGATCGTCATACAATGAAAATCTTTGACTCATGTAACCTATATTCGCTTTGATCTTTTCGGATTCTTTATATACATCATAAGAAATAACACTGGCTTCACCTGAAGTAGGTTGTAGCAGACCAGAAAGCATTTTTATCGCAGTTGTTTTTCCTGCACCATTAGCACCTAAGAATCCGAAAATTTCTGCCTTTTTTACTTCCATTGTAATATGATCAACGGCTACAAAACTTCCAAAAGTCTTAGTCAATTGATTTACTTTGATAATTGGATCTGGAATCATCCGGTTTTCATTAATTGAATAAAACAATCTTCAACAGTTGGTTGAATTTTTGAAATAATTATTTTTTCGTGAAGTTTAGAATTTAAATAATCTTGAATATCTTTTTCAAAATATTGACTATTCTTCAAACTGAGATGCATTGAGTCACCAAATGAAAATACGGAATCCGTTTTTTCCCAATTTTTAAGATCGTGCATTAACTGAAACATATTACTGGAGTGTACACTCCATAGATTTCCATGATAAGATTTTCTTATCTCTTCTGGAGTTGAGACAACTAGAATCTTTCCATTCTGAATTAATCCAATTCTATCACACAATGACGCTTCATCCATATAAGGAGTTGAAACAAGAATAGTCATGCCGAAGGTTTGTAACTTTTTAAGCATATCCCAGAATTCAATCCTAGATATCGCATCAACACCCGTTGTTGGCTCATCTAAAAATAAAATAGATGGTCTATGTATTAAGGCACATGAAAGGGCAAGTTTTTGTTTCATTCCTCCTGATAGCGCTCCTGCTCTTCTATTTTTAAAGGGTTCAATTTGTTGGT
>JBDSHL010000078.1:0-1504 GCA_039918515.1 Saprospiraceae bacterium
ATTCTCTGCAGTACTATAGACGTTACCCAATCTTTCAGCAATAGGATGATCTCGATCAGAGACACTTGAGTTAAGAAACTCTAATCCCCAAATCCAAGTATCATTGCAATTTCCAAGTACAAATGCCATGGTATACAATAACTGACCGTCAATGATCACTCTTTCATTATGATAATTTCGAAAAATGATAGGAGCATTATCCTTGCCTTTGGTAAAACAGCTAAAGGAGGTTTGAGCATCAAAAGTATTTTTATAGGTTCCTCCTTTGAGCCAGATCCAAACGGTATCCTTTGAATTTTTAATCACATCCGGTGAATTTAAAGCTTGCTGTAATTGCCACGGGTTGTTGAAGCTACCATTTCCCGACAAAAATGCTGATGAAGAAACATAATAGTCGGAAGCAACTATTTTGGTTAGTCCTAAATAGAAAAGGAAAATAATTTTAGCCAGCTTTTTCATAATAAATACATTTATCATAAAACCCGCTTTATGCAATAGAGTTTCGTAGTGAAAGTCAAAAGGTCGATAAAGATTAGTGCTCCCGGAGAATTTTTACCGCAAACATGGTCAACCCCATGGTGAGGATAAAAATTCGAGGAAGTGCTAAGATTTGAAGGCATTTTGGCTTGTAATAAAAAGTCTATTGCATAAAGTGGGTTAAAGAAATTAATGATTACTTAGCAAATATATGCAATCTAAAGCATTAACCTCACAATCTAAATATGAAATAAAGTAATCTCAATCGAATATTTATAAGCATTTAAATTACTAAGAATTCACATTAGGTATTAACTCATTAGATCAGCAATAATTTATTACATTTGCAGCCTTATAATTTGAAAGTGTTACGGAAGATTTCAATTTTACCAAGGGTGTTTAGCTCAGTTGGTTCAGAGCGCTGCCTCGACAAGGCAGAGGTCGGCAGTTCGAGCCTGCCAACGCCCACTTAACTGTACATCGAAATTTATTTCGATGACTTTATCACATTACCTACCCAAATGTATTAACAATACAGAAATATCAGCAGGAGAAACCCCGCTGATTCTGCTTGCTTGGCCAATCGTTGCAGGCTTCACTTTAGACAGTTTGTTTTTGGCTTCATTGGACAATGCTACAAGGTCAATATAATTGTAATGTGGATGTATTTTGACAGATTCCAACCGCAACATTTTATCCACCATCTCTTGTTCTTTCTTCATGTATCCTTCATACTTAATATGAATCTGAACACTTAACTGAGTTTCTTCATCAATATGGATGGTTTGATCAGATAAAGAAGGACTATATTTGATTAAATCCGCTATCGTAACATTTGGACGCGTAAGTAAATTAGATAATTTCGATTTGATTTCTAAAGGAGACGAATCGATACTAGCGAGGTAATTATTTACTTCTTCGGGACTGATAAAATTATTTTCTAAAAACTTTGTGAGTTGTTTGAATTTATTTTGCTTGTCTTCTAATCTCAATATTCGTTGATCAATTCCTTGCATGCCTAATTTTT
>JBDSHL010000079.1:0-2797 GCA_039918515.1 Saprospiraceae bacterium
CCATTTAAACAAGTTCTAATTTTTCCTCTTTCAAGTGGAAAAGATTAATATTGATAACAATTTTCCTATTTCATGATAAATGTCTGAGAGTAATTATTTATTATAAAAAAAATCTTTAATATGAAAAATCTAGTTTATTTGGGAATCTTATTTATGCTATCAGTAGTTTTAAATATATCTTGTCACAAAGATCAAATAGAAGAATACGATTTGGCTGACGCTACACCAATCTTCACTTATACCCAAACCCCTTGTTTTGGTTTTTGTGAAGCTTTTGAGTTCAAACTTTATCATAATGGTTTAGCATGTTTTCGTGATTTCAATAATCCTGATCAACTTACTGAGCGTTCCACTGTCTCTTCAAACTGCAAAGCCCAAAATATTGAATTTTGGACTTCGATTAAAAATATGGCTTTAGAACATAGAATACTATCACTTTCTAATATTTATCCTGAAGATGGACCACAGATTCCAGATCTTTCCACTCGAAAAATCTATATTAAGATAGATGGTGTTGAGAAAACAATTGTCGAATCCTATGAAGCTCCAGCTAACCTAGCCAAATTTGAATCAGCAATTCACAATATGGTCATGGAGTTCAAAACTACAATACAGTCCAGTAAAAGTCTTCCTGCACAACAAGGAATAATATCTAATACATTCTAATAATACCGACGAGAATTATAAAATAGTCCAATAAATAATATAAAATTGCAAATTCTATCGGTATTATACCGAAAAGCATTGGACTAACTTTAATTTCACATTGGTATAAATTATTATACAAAAAATTAAGGGTGAACCATTCGTTCACCCTTTTTTATTTTACCAAGGTATTTTAAAATCTTCCAAACGCAATTTGGTATTGAAAAGATATTTTTATAATTTTTACCTACACCAATTCCTTTCTCAACCTTGCTACCGGAATGTTCAATTGTTCTCTATATTTGGCAATCGTGCGTCGAGCAATATTGTAACCTTTTCGAAGTAGAATTTCTTTTAGTTTTTCATCGCTAAGAGGTTTATTCTTTTTTTCTACGCTAATCATATCGGAAAGAATTTTCTTAACTTCTATGGTTGAAACTTCATCTCCTTCTTCATTCTGAAGAGATTCAGAAAAGAAATCTTTTAATCTCTTGGTTCCAAATTCTGTTTGAACGAATTTGCTATTGGCTACACGAGAGACTGTAGAGATATCAAGACTCGTAATATCAGCTATATCCTTGAGGATCATAGGTCGAATCTTCTTTTGGTCACCGGTGTGAAAGAATTCGGTTTGAAACTGCATAATTGCATACATCGTGCGATACAAAGTATCTTGTCTTTGCTTTATCGCATCAATGAACCATTTAGCGGATTCTATTTTTTGTTTGATAAATACAACGGCTTCTTTTTCTTTCTTTTCAACATTTACTCCTTTCTTATTGTCTTTGTGCGTACGAAGCATATCCAGATAGTGATCATTTATTCTTAGATCCGGCGCATTCTTGGAGTTAAGACTTAATTCTAATATACCGTCTCTGTTAGAAATAGTAAAATCAGGAATAATATAATGACCTGCAATGGAATAATGCGCAACCGAATCCTGATAACCTGAAGAGGGCTTCGGATTTAATTTCAAGATTTCGTCAATGGCCACTTTTAATTGAGGTTCAGTAAGATTAAGCGAACGCTGTAACTTGTTATAATGTTTTTTAGTGAATTCTTCAAAATAGTTGCTGAGTATGGTTTCGGCAAGTTTTAGAACTTTTAAAAAAATTCTTCTTTGTTCTGCCAGAATTTTATTTTTAATCTGAATCAAAAGACATTCCTGCAAGTTTCTTGCACCAACACCTGGAGGATCAAAGGATTGAATTTTGAAAAGAATGTCTGTTACTTCTTTCTCAGTAACTTCTATGTTTTGTGCAAATAATAAATCATCAATGATAGCATTTGGTTCACGTCTTAAATATCCATCGTCATCAATGCTACCTATGATTTGTTGTGCAATTTTATTGTGCTTTTCATCTTTAAGATTCAGGAGACCTATTTGTTTGTTAAGATTATCATGGAAAGAACTCTCTACAGCGAAAGGCATTGATTTAGAATTAGCATCTTCTCCGTACTCGCCAGTCTTATATTGATAAGAGGATGGCTCGTCATCCATATAATTGTTGAGATACTCTTCAAAGCTATCTTCACTTTGATTTTCGAAAGGTTCTGTTTCTATGAATTCAGATTCTTCCGATCCTGATTCTTCAGGTGCGGATTCTTGCGGATCTGTATAATTTTCCAATTGCTCATCTGCTTCATTTCCTTCTTCTAAAGCAGGATTTTGCTCCATCTCTTCCTGAATTCTCTGATCGAGAACGGCAGTAGGAATCTGTAACAGTTTCATTAACTGAATCTGCTGCGGAGAGAGCTTTTGAATTAGCTTTTGGCTTAGTTGTTGCTTAAGCATTTTGATCTTTTATTAAAACGCATTTGAATAAAGTTTGGTTCTTGAGTTCTATTTCGTAGAATTGTGATGACAAATGTAGATCGTAAATATCGTATTATAAAATTCTTTAATATATTAAATAATAAAAATGGATACTAACTTGAAAATCAACGCCTTGCGTAAGATAATGAGAAGTCAAGAGATCAATGCTTATTTGATTGGAACGGCTGATCCTCATCAAAGTGAGTATCCTCCTCTATATTGGGCTTCAAGGGAGTGGATAACTGGATTTACAGGTTCAGCAGGTACAGCCATTATTACTGCTAATCACGCAGGATTATGGACCGATTCCAGGTATTACCTTCAAGCTGAACAAGA
>JBDSHL010000080.1:0-2192 GCA_039918515.1 Saprospiraceae bacterium
ACAATATGAAGTGTCATTGGTTATTGAAATGGATGGTGAAGGGACAGATTTTATAATAAATTTCATTATAGCTCCTGAGCAACTGTCGTTCAATCCTTTTGAAATATAATATGGAGTTACGATGATCGTATCTGTTAATATCAAGCATGAAGCAGGATTATTCACTATTGTAAAAGTTGGAAGATTTCCTTTACCACTCAATGCTAGGCCTGGGGTAGTAGTTCCGCCAGGGCCTGGTCTCTTTTGCCAATAATAGACTGTAGAGTCTTTACAAGTTCCGTTAAAGGCTGGTGGAGTCCATGTCTGCCCATTGCAAAAACTACTGTCTCTAATAGTATTCACAACTGGTCTTGGCAAAGTCTTCAATAAGAAAGTATCAGGAATACCAGCACAACTATCAATATTACTTAGTTTATTATAAGGAGTTACAATAATCGAATCAGTGAGAATTAAACAAGTGGTATTTGTTGCGGTATAACTTGGAATATTTCCATATCCCTGGATTGCTATCGAAGTGGCTTGACCTGCTATTGAACTCTTTTTTATCCAAGTAAATGTTGGATTCGTAACATTTGCTTGAAAATTTATCGCTGCTCCTATATCATTGTGACAAGCTTTTCTATCGGAAGTTGGCGTTATTATGGGTTCAGTACATGGTATCATTTTTGCTAAAAAGCCGTCGTTGGTTCTACCACCATAATGGCTTTGTTTTCCAATAATTTGCTTAACAGGTTCTTTTCCAATTGGAGAATAAGCCCACAGAGGCAAGTTTATTGTAAGCATAAATAAATAGCTTAAACAACTTGCTAGTTTGGTAAAATTAGAATTCATATGCTCAGTCTTTTCCTTTAAAAAATTGTTTCTGAGCTTCGAGTATGGTTAAATATAAAAGATTCCAAAATTGAATAATCAATAATGAAATTTGAGGGTTGAGTAATAAATTATTAATTGGACTTAGAAGATGATTACCTTTCTAAGGGGCGAAAACTTAGATTTAGAAATAAGCCTAGGAAACTAAGTATTTCAATGCAATGTACAGCATTATTGTTATTATTTACTAGATTTATTTCAAATATTTATATTCCTAATACTTAAAACAGTATCATTCAAAGACCAATAAAATCAGATAATGACAAATTATTATTTATCGCAATGTAATTTAATAAATAGCAATAAAAAAATAATATAATATAATGATCATATAACCGCATGATCTTCCTAAAAACAAATAGAGCCTTGCTGCATTCAGCAAGGCTCTATTTTATTCGTTAATAAAAATTTATTAATTCAATTCTTACTTAGTAACAACCATTCTTTTGGTTGCGCTGTATTGCTCAGCATCTAATTGGTAGTAAAACATTCCTACGCCATTTAAATCACTTCTCGTTAAATTCACAGTATTCAATCCTTTCTGTCCATCAATATTGATCACTCTATGAACTTTTCCAGTCACATCATAGATAGTCAAAATAGCTGCTGACGGATTAGGAAGTCTAAAACTAATAGCTGTCTGCTGATCGAATGGATTTGGGCTATTCTGCAACAATTCGAAAACTGATGCTGAAGTAACTCCATCATTAGATCGCACTTCAAGATTGACATTTGACTCATTCATTTGTGCATCGTAAGCTTCTGCTTTCGTTACATCTGAAGTTATTTCAAAAGCGCTCTTCAATTTAACAGACTTCAATACTTTGAATGTCAAGCTAAACAATACTTTATCCGAATCAAAGCTTAGGGCTTCTTTAGAATCCCAACTTGTAGTAAGAATTCCTCGAGAAACATTGTTTGTTCCAAAGTTATCCCCACTTACTTTAAGGAATGATCCTTCATTTCCAACAAACTCGAATGCCTTTGCATCAAAATTTAATGTGAACTGATATCCACTTATGGATTTGAAATTAGATGATCTAAAATCAACCTTGATCAATTGACCAACTGTTGATGCTTGATCCATGATTTCAAACTTCAATGAATTCGCAGTACGTGTCTTCACTGTTGCATTTGCACTAGCGAAAGAAGAATTGTTTACATCTCCCATTTTCACTGCAACAAAATTCTGGGTATACAAAGCAGCATTTAATGTCATTATCTTCTCTGTTGAATAATTCCAAGGTTCAGTAGGATCAGCGAATACTGTTTCTTCTGGAATATATGTCCAACTTTGTACTTGTGGATAAGCAGAAATTACT
>JBDSHL010000081.1:0-3304 GCA_039918515.1 Saprospiraceae bacterium
GCTCAGGAAAGACCAGTCTGACTGAAGCATTAGGAAAGCACTATGGTTGGGATGTTCACTACGAAGACACCTCAGTCAATCCATATCTAAATGATTTCTATTTCGATATGCAGAGATGGTCATTTAACCTTCAGGTGTATTTTCTCAATTCTAGGTTCCAACAAATACTTAAAATTCAAGCTGGAGAAAAGACAACTATTCAAGACAGAACTATTTATGAAGATGCTTTTATTTTTGCTCCAAATCTCCATGAAATGGGTCTGATGACTACTCGTGACTACAACAATTATTTCAGTTTGTTTAATATTATGATGAGCACTATCAGAAAACCTGATTTGTTGATTTATATAAATGCTTCTATTCCAACCTTGGTATCGCATATACAAAATCGCGGTAGAGATTATGAAGGTAATATGAGTCTCGATTATCTTAAAAAACTTAATCAACGATATAATAAATGGATTGAAGAATATGATAATAGTCCGGTACTGGTTGTCAATGCAGACGAATTAGACTTTATCAATAATCCTGAAGATTTAGGAAAAATAATTGAAAAAGTGAATTCACATACGGGTGGTTTATTTAAGAATTCTTAAAAATAAATTGTGCATATATTATTAGTAAGTGCTACCAGCAATGAAATTCAAGAGACCCTTGATTTTCTTTCATCCAATGCAGAACAAAAGTCCTTTTCAGAATTTATATTCACTGGAAATTCAATCATTCCATATGTTACTGGAGTAGGAAGTCCAATGACCGCTTTCGCTTTGGGAAGATACCATCAATTTACCACTGACTATAGAATCGTACATGCAGGAATAAGTGGTTCCTATTCAACGGATTTGAAGATAGGAACTCTAGTAGAAGTTATAGAAGAACGTTGGGCCGATCTTGGTGCAGAAGAAGAGAATGGGCAATTATTAGACCTCTTTGAACTTAAATTATGTAAGCCCAATCAAATGCCATTTAAGCAGGAGTGGATTGCTAAAAAAAACAATAAATTCGAAACCGATCTTCTTAAATGTAAAGGACTCACTGTTAATCGCACAAGTGGCAGAAGAGAGACCATTCAACAAATTAGAATTAAATACAAGGCAGATGTTGAATCTATGGAAGGCGCAGCAGTCTTCTATGCTTCAAGAATGTGGGATATTCCTTTTGTTTCCATTCGTTCGATTTCAAATTTGATTGAGCCCAGAAATAGAGATCACTGGAACATTCCTCTTGCCCTAAAAGAATTGAATTCATATCTTGTACAATTCTTGACTAATTTAAATTAATCTATCTAAAGTACTGAAATACAATGGATTATAATTTAGACGATTGATCTATTTTTACATCTAAAAACTTAAAAATTACATAATATTTGGATTAAGATTGAATTACCGTATTAATAGGTTAATTTTACCGAGTATTTTATTAAATTTTATAAAAATATATATATGAAAAAACTCCTCCTTTTATTCATCATTGCAAGCTTTACACAAGTTCATTCCCAAGATGTAATTATTCAAGGTAATTCTCTTCCACTTAATCCTGAATATTCTATCAAATTCAATGCGTATGAAATGTATGAAATTGATGTCGAAGCTATCCGAAATCAAATAAGCAATTCTGCTAGATCGGCAATAAATATAGATTTGATACTGGGTACAAAATCCCATTTACTTCAGTTAAATAAATATGCCGTGATTAAGCCCGAGTGCAAAATAAGAATTGGCACGGCAAATGGAATTATTGAAACAAGTCCAGATCCTTCGATTGAAACTTATAGAGGATACAATGCAAATTTTGGTGGCGGATATGTTACACTAACTGTTGCTAAGAATTTTTTAAGTATAATGTTCAAGGAAGGTGAAGAAACATATTATCTTGAACAAGTTCCAAGTGAATTTAAAAATCGCAATTTAAATCATTTTGTTTTATATGATTCCAAAGGTTATAAAATAACCGAAAAAATAAATTGTTCCGCAGAAGAAGTTGAAGTATTAAAAACCAAGCAACAACATTCCATTGACTTAAATACTTCACGAAATCAACGTTGTTGGGAAATGGAAATTGCCTTAGCCGCCGACAATGCATATTTTGTAACCTATGGAAGCAGTTCAGCAAATGTACAAGCACGCTTAACTAATCTTGTTAACTTAATGCAAGCAGATTGGATAGTACCTGTAGCGCTGTCAGATTATATTTGGTCAATTTCAGACTTTTACATAGCAGAAGACCTTCCACATGATCCATTCAAAACTGCTTCAAATTGCAATGATTTACGTACCCTTTTAGCAGGGGCTGCATTTGGTGGAATTTTTCAAGGTGGATTTGATATTGCTGTAGTCTGGACAACCAGATTTAGAAATTGCCAATATTCCGCAAGTCAATCTGGAATGTGTACATTTTCTCCTTTTGCTGCTTGTAGTGAATTTACCCAAGCAATTGGTGTGTTAAGATGTTTGCAATCTCACACAATTGGTCATACGATGAGTGCAGTTCATGATGGTGGGGGTAGCCCAACCATTATGTCAGCTAATATAAATGGAGCATCTTCGTGGTCCAATCAGTCTCAATTTGACATTTATGCATGGGCGTATTTCATTCGTGGATGTCTTGTAGACTGTAGTGGAAATATTATTCCGATTGCAGAGTTTAAAGCTGATCCTGTAGAAGGTTGCTTACCACTTGTTGTGAAATTTACAAATATGTCTACCAATGGAACAAGTTACAAATGGAGCTTCCCTGGTGGCACTCCCTCTATTTCTATTGATAAAGATCCTATCATTGTATATAATTCTGCAGGGACTTTTAACGTAGAATTAGTGGTCATAAATCCTAAATGCTCAACAAAACTTGAAAAAATTAACTATATTTATGTAAAAGATAAACCAAAAAATGTTTTTTTCAATTTTGGCGCAGCCAATAATGGCAACGAAATTGAATTCTTTGGTTATGCAGATAGGGCGGATACTTATAAATGGAAGTTTCCAGATAATACTACAGATGAAGGAGATTACGTAACTCATATTTTTCCAAAAGAAGGTAGCTTTCAAATAGAACTTTGTGCAACGAATGATTGTGGAACAACTTGCGTTAAACAGATCGTTAGTAATTTTTATACCCCAATAGCAGATTTTACTTCAGATACCATGAAAGGTTGTGCACCAACAACCATTAAATTCTTTGACCAATCTTCTACGAATGTAATCGCCTGGACTTGGAGTTTTCCAGGTGGTACACCGAATGGCTCTTTTATTAAAAATCCCACCGTTAAATATACTAGACCGGGAAAATATCTTGTCAAACTAGTAGT
>JBDSHL010000082.1:0-2446 GCA_039918515.1 Saprospiraceae bacterium
TGGATACACTAAAGCCTGCTTATGTAGTTTCTGTTGATACCATCAATTGCTTTAAACCGAGAGCAACAGCAATGTTAGAAAGCATTGAACAAAACTTAAATATAATATGGAAAGATTCTAACGGGAATAAAGTTTTTACTGGCAATCCGCTTAAAGTTATTAGTGGTGGAAGATACACCGTGGAGGTCACCCAACCTAGAAATCATTGTGTTTCGATCCAGAATTATACAATTGTTGTAGATACCCTTCCTCCAACTATTCAAGTCAACGATTTTACTTTATTATGTAATCAAGATAGTATTCAACTTGCTGCAAATTCTTCCTGCCCAGATGGTCGTTATCTCTGGAAGAAGAGTTCCAATGGTATGCTATTCGAAGGACCGAATCCTTATGTTAGAGACACTGGACTATATTCATTGACAGTAATTTGTAAGAGTCTTTGTAATTCTAATGTTACGCTTAATGTTCAACGTATTGATAGCTTCCCAAGATTAAGTTTTCAAGTTGAAAAATTAAATTGTAAAAATGATTCTGTTCAAATTAAATTGTCCTCTGGAGTAATCGATACAATTTATCAATGGAAAAAAGGTCCTAATTTTATTTCAAATAAAAGAAGTCCTTTTGTAAGTCTTCCTGGTGATTATCAATTGAACTTGAAAAATACATATGGCTGTTCTATTGATACCATAATTTCTGTTGAAATAGATACCTCAGCTCCTGTATTTAATATGTTGCAATTGGATACTTTTAGATGTGATAAGAAATTTGTACAAATTGCCACAAATAGCATAGATACAAATTTATTTATTTTGTCTTGGTCGACACCAGATGGATTTATAACATTAGATAATAAAAATACTATTACAGTAAGTAAAGGTGGAAATTATATACTTTCTGTTGAGGATTCTAATAATGGATGTAAAACCAATCATGCGATTCTGATAGATGAAAAAATTAATGTAATTAATAGTTTGGATATATTGGTCCAAGATGTAACTTGTAATAATAAAAGCGATGGTGAGGTTAAGATTCTCAATGTAAATGGTGGAGAAGCTGAGTACTCGTATTCACTTGATAATTCATCTTTTGGTAAAGACTCGTTATTTTCGAATCTCGGACCTTCTAGTTATAGAATTCACGTTAAAGATAAATATTCATGTCTTTATGACACTATCTTTACAATTAATGATAAGTCTCCGTATACCTTAGAAATAATTCGCGATACGGTTATACAATTTGGCCAAATAGTTCCACTTGTGATTAATACCAATATGACCAATATATTTTCATCGACTTGGTCACCTTCTACAGATCTTTCGTGTTCTGATTGTATTAATCCTTTTGCAAGCCCAAAGGTTGCAACCATCTATGAATTAATTCTAAGTGATTCACTCGGGTGTGAAGTGAAGGACGCGGTGTTAATAGAATTGTTGGCTGACATAAATATTTTTGTACCAAGTGTGTTTAGTCCAAATGGGGATGGTGTCAATGATCAATTTGGTTTCTACTCAGAGGCTGGTCTTGAGCTTATTATTTCTTTTGAAGTTTTTGATCGATGGGGAGAAAGAGTATTTCAGAAGAACAATTTTAAGCCTGTCGATAATGCCCAGCTTGGATGGGATGGTAAGTTTAATGGAGAAACACTTAATCCTGGCGTTTATGTCTATAAAATTACGGCAAAAACGAGATTAGGAGATGAAATTATTCGTTTTGGTGATATAACTTTGTTAAGGTAATTTTATAATTTTTTTTTAATAACTACATTTGAATCAAATTACGCAATATTTGAAAGTGATAAAAAACTTTTTTTAATCTAATTTCTTGAGAAAGCCTTCAATTTTTTTAAATAAAGTACTTTCTATTTAACCCGCTTTATGCAATAGAGTTTCGTAGTGAAAGTCAAAAGGCCAATAAAGACTGGTACTCTCCTGCCATTCGGCTGGACACGGCCAGAGAATTTTTACCGCAAACATGGTTGCCCCCATGGTGAGGATAAAAATTCGAGGAAGTGCTAGGATTTGCAGGCACTTTGGCTTGTAATAGAAAGTCTATTGCATAAAGCGGGTTTAATGAAAGGAAGAGGCTGTAGCATAGAAATAAATTCAAATTAATGATAAATTATTCATAATTTGGAGTCTAAAAAAAAGATATATTAATTGTATAAATAATATATAATGTCAACATTTAGAATATGTTAAATGTAATTAAACCATTAATTTTACTTTGCTTCTATCTCGGTTTTTCGAATATATTTGGCCAGTGTACTCCTGCAGCATCTGATTCCTGTGAAACAGCTAATGTTCTTTGTTCTTTAGATCAAGTCAACGGTTATAAATGTAAAAACACGGATATTAGTAACCAATCTGGTTGTAAGCCTTTATGCCCTAGCGGTGGAGTTCCAAACAATACCAGTTGGTGGGCTTTCGTATCTGGAGGAGGAGATATA
>JBDSHL010000083.1:0-7026 GCA_039918515.1 Saprospiraceae bacterium
GATGAATTATGAACGATGAGTTATGAATTAATATACTTATCTAAATTCTCAAAGCATCCCATAATTCTATTGAGAATTAATAATAAATTTATCCGTAAGAACTAAACTCTTATTATTATAAACTTTAATTAAATATATTCCTGGATTAATGTCTTTAATGACAATATCGTTAGACGGATGATTGGTCTTCTTAATTAGAACTTTACCTTGCATGGAAATTACTTCATAGTTTATTTCACTTAAATAATAGTCTTTAGGTATGTAAATATGTATTGACTCATAAGTAGGATTAGGATAAATATAAAAGTCTTCTGAAAATATTTTCTTCTCATAATTAACATTAGAGATTATAGTATCACAGATTGAATTTGTTTCCTTACCTAATCTATAATAAGGGTTATTTACCATGCTAACATTATAGGTTATCATGTAAGCGTGTGGTTCTGGTCTGCACGCCATTCCTTTTTTGTCTGGTTCATGAATTACGTTAATATAGTTAGCTCCATTCGACGAAACAAAATATATTTTACCATCGGGAGCAGTCTGCATAACATCATAATTAAACTCGTATGGTACACCAAATTTATCTGAAACTAAAATAACTTGTCTAGTTGCTACAGGGTCTTTGTCATTCAAGTCTAATTGCCATACAATATCTCTGTGTGTTGAATACAAAAACCTACTTGAAGGTGAAAAAGCGATACCAGCACCTGTAAAAGAAATACTTCCAATATTGTTCCAAAAAGCATGCTTACTTAATAGGCCATTACAGCGATCAAAGTTAAATAAATGAAGATTATGGGAAGCGTCTTTATCAATAATTGTTTTAATTGCAAAGAGTTTACCATTAGGCGAAAACGTTGCTTGACCAATTCCATCTATGAAATCATAATCTGTTTCTTGCTTTCCTATATATCTGATTCCAGAAGGATCCAACAAATAACGGAATACTAGTTTAGTGTTGAACTTTGGAATTAATATCCACCAATCGCGCCCGTTTGCATGCTTACATGAAGTAAGACATTCATGTAGCATAGTATCAATATGAACTACCTTGTGTGCTTCACTAACATCACCTAATCCATTTGACATTTCCATGTCAACCAAAGTAGCATACAAAGTGTCACTATAGTAAATAGTTGTAGCTTGTAATATCTTATGTAGAATAAAATATTTTTTTGGGTGATTTGGCCAAGGAAGAATTAATGCACCTTGAGTTACGGCCAATCCGTATTTAACATTTAATTTAGCTACTTCTCCAGGACATATTATGCCTCCATTTGGCATTACATTTCCATCTTTGTTAAATACGCTAATGCCTTTGGTATAAAATAATAGATCGCCTGATGTGTCTGAAATTGCAGCAGAAGTATAACTAAAGGGATGTATTTTACCTGTATTATATTTTTTTATATCTATTATTTTGTTCTTAAAATTGATTACGGTCTTACCAAATAAAGTGTCTATTGGGCCAGGATCATTATACCCAAGAATCCAGTTGTAGTCCTCTTTCTGTGCAAAAAGAATGGATACCCCTAAAAGTAGGGGTATCCATAAAGATAATATTTTAACAGCTCTCATACCTTTTATTATTCTGTAATAACAACTTTTGTTTTAAATATAAGTAACTATTCAGTCATCGAATGTTTTTGTCATGATTTTTGCAAAAATGGCAAAAATGCATGCCAAAAACAAGCTCGTTCACCATTAAAAACGATGGATTACATCCATCTCTAATAATATTATACTCCTCTGGAGTATTTTTTAATACATGACAGAATAGTTACAAATATAGTTGCATTATTATCAGAATCATCTGCAATATAGAATACTTTAAGTAACTTAGAAACTCTCATTTCAGTTTGCTTATAAATTGTTTTACTAAATATCACTTTACCTCTAAATCGGTCAATTTAAATTCCAATTTATGTTTTTGTATTTCTTGCGGAATGTTTAAGGAAATTTCACCAGAACTTGGATTTGGATAAATGTTAAAGTTATCATTGTCAGTATTCAATGAATCTTGAGCATCGGGAAGTTGAATTTTGAGTGAAGTCGTAATTATTTATGATTGCAAGATGAAAATGAAGAAATAGGACAATAAAAAAAACCTGACAGAAAGATCTGCCAGGTTTAAATTTTTAAGGTTGAAGGTAATTTATCCCTTAGGACTCATCACATTTCCACCATTACCAGGAACATTTTCTTCATGTTCTTCAGTAATATTTCCTTTGACAATTAATCTAATTTCTTCTTCACCTTCATTGGTTTGGATAGAAACTGTTTTGTTAATTGATCCAACTCGTTGTGTGTCATAACGAATTTCGATTACACCTGTTTCGCCTGGCATAATTGGCTCTTTAGGCCAAGTAGGAACAGTACATCCGCAGGATCCTCTTGCATTTTTAACAATTAATGGCTCTGTGCCTTTGTTGGTAAAAACAGCTTTTCTTAAAGGGTCACCACCTTTCTTAATTTCTCCATAATCTACTGTAGTAGTTTCGAAGACCATTTTAGGTCCGCCTACCTTTTCAGTAGTTGGAGCCGCTAAAACAGGAGTTTGAGCACGAAGCGCAACGGAAAAGATTAAACCTAGGGTTAAAAGAAATAAGTTTTTCATAAATCTAATTAATTTTTTTTTAAATGTGATACAAATCTAAGACATAATAACAATATATAAGACTACTTTAGTCCCAAAAGTGCTGTTAAAACCATGTTAAACTTCTAAATACTTTTTTCATAGACTTGTTGTTTGTAATTTAAAACGTTGCTCTTTAGCTATTTGGCTATTTTTGCGAAGATAAAAACGGAATATGTCGAATTACAGGCAGATTGATACACTTTTAGCAACTATAGAAGGTGAAACTGCAGAATTTAAGAGAAATGTTATCCGCGACTTATGGATTTGCTTGTTGAGCAGGGAGGTTTCTCTGGTTGGGCGCAAAGAGGTATTAGGAGGAAAGGCCAAATTCGGAATTCTGGGTGATGGTAAGGAATTACCTCAAGTTGCAATGGCCAGAGCTTTTAAGAAAGGGGATTTCAGGTCAGGCTATTACCGAGATCAAACTTTTATGTTTGCCTTAGATCTTTGTTCAGTTCAAGATTATTTTGCACAATTATATGCCGATCCCGTGAATGATCCATTTAGTGGAGGAAGGCAGATGAATGCACATTTCGCAACGCCTTTAATAAATACAAACGGAGAATGGCTCAATCATACTTCTATGTATAACGTGTCTGCAGATATTTCTCCAACTTCTGGACAAATGGCAAGGGCTTTGGGGCTTGCCTTAGCTTCAAAACATTATCGACTCAATCCTGAATTATCAGAAGGCGGATCAAACTTTTCCAATTTTGGCAATGAAGTTTCATTTGTCACCATTGGCGATGCCTCAACTTCAGAAGGAGTATTCTGGGAGACTATGAATGCTGCAGCTGTTCAACAAGTTCCTTTGGCAGTTTTTGTATGGGATGATGGATTTGGAATTTCAGTACCTATTGATTTGCAGACCGTAAAGCAAAATATTTCAAAAGCCTTATCGGGATTTGAAAAAGAAGATGATAATAATGGGATTCTCATCTATAATATTAAAGGATGGGATTATCCCAATCTTATTACTACTATTGATAAAGGAATTCAAGAATCTAGAAAGTCACATATTCCAGTTCTATTTCACATTGAAGAAGTTACTCAACCTCAAGGACATTCTACTTCTGGTTCTCATGAAAGGTATAAGTCAAATGCTCGATTAGAATGGGAAGCACAATATGATTGTATTAAGGTTTTTGAACAATGGATTATTGATCATGACATCTGTAGTTTAGAATTAATTCAAGAATTAAAAATACTTGCGAAAGATTATGTTAGACATGAGAAACAATTAGCCTGGAATAAATATCTCGAAAGAAGTAAGTCAGCTCAAAGTGAATTGTCAGGGATCCTTGCCCATTTTAAAAGTGATGATAAAAATACTGAACTATTAGATCGCATTAATAATTCTAAATCACCAGCAGTTCATGAATTACTTTCTTGGGCTCGCCAATTAAGGACGGAATTATTGAATCAAAAAAAATCATCAGAACTTTCTTCGTTAAACACTTGGATCCATAAAATATACCAAAGAGCTGAGAAAGATTTTCACTCGAATTTAATTGCCGAAGGGATTAATCATTTTAGTGAAATAGAATCTATTCCTGCAGACGTAAATGACGCAGAAGAATTAAATGGTTATCAAATCATTAATAAATATTTCGATCAGGTATTTGAAAAAAATAAATTTCTTGTAGCTTTTGGGGAAGATGTTGGGCGAATTGGTGATGTCAATCAAGGATTTGCAGGATTACAAGAAAAATTTGGAGAACTAAGAATATTTGACACTGGAATTAGAGAATGGACCATTATTGGACAAGCTATAGGAATGAGTATGAGGGGTTTGCGACCTATAGCAGAATTGCAATATCTGGATTATGTTGTGTATGCTTTATCAGCATTGTCAGATGATCTCGCTACGCTAAGATATAGATCCAACGGAATTCAAAAAGCCCCTGCCATTATTCGCACTAGAGGTCATAGATTAGAAGGTATATGGCATTCTGGATCTCCCATTGGTATGTTATTGAATTCTATACGCGGAATTCATATTTGTGTCCCAAGGAATTTCACTATTGCAGCTGGAATGTATAATACCTTATTGGCATCACACGACCCAGGACTTGTTATTGAGTGTCTTAATGGTTATCGCCTTAAAGAAAAATGCCCTCATAACTTGATGGATTATAAAGTCCCACTTGGAGTAGTTGATATTATGATAGAGGGAATTGATGTTAGTTTAGTAACATACGGGTCTTGTGTTCGAATTGCACAAGGTGCTATAGAAACTTTAAAAAATTTAGGTATAAGTGTTGAGCTAATTGATCTACAAACTCTGCTTCCATTTGACATTGAATCTAAAATTAGTCAATCATTGAATAAAACCAATAAACTGGTAGTCTTTGATGAAGATGTACCTGGAGGGGCAAGTGCTTATATATTGCAACAAGTTCTTGAACAAGAGAATGCATTTCGATGTTTAGATGCAGACCCAATTTGTATTTCAGCATCTGCACATCGTCCCCCATATGGTTCAGACGGAGATTATTTCTCAAAACCAAATGAAGAAGATGTTGTAGAACGAATTTGCAAGATGATGTCTGAATATGATCCTAATCGATTTTCATTTTAGTGATATTAAAATAGATTGATTAGAAAATTTTTGAATATAATAAAATAGTTTTTTATTGAACAAGGCATTGGTTATTATTCCTACTTATAATGAGATCGAGAACATCGAATCAATAATAAGAGCTGTAATGTCTCTTGAAGATGGATTTGATATTCTTGTTATGGATGATAATTCTCCCGATGGTACGGCAGATATGGTAAGAACAATGCAAGAAGAATTTGCTCATCGATTACATTTAATTGTAGGCCGTGAAAAGTCTGGATTAGGAAGAGCATATATTCGTGGATTCAAATGGGCATTAGAAAAAAATTATCCTTACATTATTGAAATGGATGCAGATTTCAGTCATCCGCCTGAAAAGTTAAATGAGCTTCTAGTGGCTTGTCTAAATAATAGTGCAGACGTAAGTATTGGATCAAGATATGTAGAGGGTGGGGGAGTAGTGAACTGGCCATTTATCAGATTACTTATTTCTAGATCTGCATCTTTGTATGTCCAGTTAGTTACTGGAATGAATATAAAGGATGCAACAGCAGGATTTGTTTGCTATAAAAATGAAGTATTGACAAAGATTGATTTGGACAAAATTCAATTCATTGGTTATGCATTTCAGATTGAAATGAAGTATAAATCCTATAAACTAGGCTATAAACTTAAAGAAATTCCTATCATATTTCCAGATCGAATGCGTGGTAAATCTAAGATGAATATATTGATTATAAGAGAGGCACTGTTCGGGGTATTCAAAATGAGATTCTCTCATTGATATTTAATTTTAATTGTTTTTCATTTTTAAAATGGATATATAGCTTCTGTAAGTTTCAAGTTAACCATTCAGTTATTTTCGATCACTTTTGTACATTCATTCTAAAGCTCAAAGCACCAGAAGGACATTTATGAATAGTTTCAATTATTTTTTCGGTAGTTGATGCTTCTGGCGTTATCCAAGGTTGCATTTTGGGATGAAATACATCAGGATTGTTTTTTACACAATTACCAGAATGAATACATTTGCCAGATTGCCAGATAATAGTGATCTCGCCATTCGTGTATTCTTTGATCAGATTATTTTTATCCATATTGCAAATATATAAAACATCTTTAATATTTTACTTTATTCTATGAATTTAGTTTTATCCTAGCATTAAAAGGTTACATAAAATGAACATTAATATTTTTTAAAAGAAGTAATATGAAGAATCTATTATAGCTATTATCTTAATCTTGTTCCCTAGCATACATCTTCTCCTGAAGTTATTCGGTCAATTGCTAAATCGAAACTGTCCAGATTGCAACTTGCATTATAATGATGTATCTATAAGTGTTTACTTCAGCTAGATTTTATTAGTTCCATAATTTTACTGTATAAAATGTTTTCGTCAATGGGCTTTGCTATGTAATCGTCCATACCAATAGCTCTGCATTTTTTCAAATCCATAGTGGTTACATCTGCCGTTAAAGCGATGATTGGTATTTTTAATTTCATTTTATTTCGTATGTATTCTGTGGCTTCAAATCCATTCATTTCTGGCATTTGCAAGTCCATCAAAATAATATCGTAAGAATTAACTTCCAGTTTTTCGATAGCTATTTTCCCGTTATCGGCAATGTTGTGATTAAAATTAAAATCATCCAGAATAGTACTTAGCAGTAATTGATTTAGTTTAATGTCTTCAACAATCAATATGTTTATATTTTTAGCTTTAGCTTTAGCTTTAGCTTTAGCTTTAGCTTTAGCTTCCGTTGCCGCAGCTTCTGTTTCAATTTCCAAAGGGGTGTTCAGTTTTTTAAAATTTAATGTAAA
>JBDSHL010000084.1:0-7853 GCA_039918515.1 Saprospiraceae bacterium
CTCAACATCGCACAAATCCTGTTATTTCATTGCCTTTTATGACTATTTGAGTTTTTCATATTATATATTTTCATATATGATCACTAACCAATAAGGTAATTTTGTAACAGTTACTTTCCGATACAGAACCTCCCAAAAATATTTCCCAATAATTCTTCAGAAGAAACTTCTCCAGTGACACCACCTAATTCATAAATGCTTCTGCGGAGAGATTGAGCAATTAGATCCGTTTCTAACTGGGAGTGAAGTCCTTGGTGTACTTCATTTAGTTCAATCATCGCTCGATTCAGACAATCTCTATGTCGTGCATTAATTGCGACTTCAGTATCTTGCATAGATTGTTCATCTATGGCAATTTCAAATAATTTATTTTTAAGGAATTCAATGTTCATTTTATTTTTTGCAGAACATGGAATAATATGATCTAGAAGAATGAATTGATTTGCGTATTGGGTGTAATCGAATACTGTAAACAAATCCATCTTATTGGCAAGGATAATTATCTTTTGATCTACACTAGCAACTTCATGTATATCTTTCCACAATTCTTCTGGACTTAAACCAATTACATCCGCCACATAAATCAGAATTGAAGAGTTTTGTATTTTATCTAAAGTGCGCTGAACACCTAATGCTTCAATCGTATCTTTCGTGTCTCGAATACCTGCCGTGTCAATAAATCTAAATACCAATCCACGAATATTCATTTTTTCTTCAATAGTGTCGCGGGTAGTCCCTGCAATTTCGGATACAATGGCGCGATCTTCTTCTAATAAAGCATTGAGCAAAGTTGATTTTCCGGCATTTGGTCGTCCAGCAATGACAGTGCTGATTCCATATTTAACTGCATTACCTAATTCAAAACTTTTGAGTAGTTCATTTATTTTGTTTTGAATCTTTGTTACCAATTCAATGAGATTTTTTCGATTGGCAAATTCAACATCTTCTTCACTAAAATCTAATTCTAATTCCAACAAGCTTGCAAAATCAATAAGATTAGTGCGAAGAGCAGCAATGCTATCTTTAATTCCACCTTTCATTTGGTTGATGGCCAACTTATGCTGAGCCACCGTTTCGGAATAAATTAAATCTGCAACAGCTTCCGCTTGAGACAAATCCATTTTGGCATTTAAATATGCGCGCATAGTGAATTCACCTGCCTGTGCTAATTGAGCTCCTTGCTTAATTAAAAGACTCAGAACTTCTGAAAGAATAAATCTGGATCCATGACAATTAATTTCAACCGTATCCTCACCGGTGTATGAATGTGGAGCACGGAAGATGGAAATTAATACTTCATCAATTATATTTCCTTCCGTATTTACAATCTGTCCAAAGGTCATGGAATAGGCAGCTTGTTCACTTAATTTTTTACCAACAAAAATCTTTTGAGTTAATTCAATGGCGTCAGGACCACTTAATCGTATAATACCAATTCCTGAAACAGCTGGACTTGTAGCCAATGCTGCAATAGTAGAGTTGAAATGTTGTGACAATGTAAAATCGTTAATACTGCAAAGCTAGTTCTTCAATCTAATTGAACCCAGATTTTTCAGTAGAATTCGTAATGAGGGCTGAAAGGCCAATAAAGACTGGTGCTTCCGAATATTTTTTACCAGAAATTTAGCATCGTTAAATTGAGGATAAAAAATCGAGAAAGTGCCTGTATTTGCAGGTATTTCAGCGCGTAATAGAATTTCTACTGAAAAATCTGGGTTATAGCATATAAAACTTGGTATATATTATTAATCGACTTTTTTTAAGTAAAATGGATTAATTTCACATTTTAATAAATCGAAGAAATGGATATTAAAGAATCTGCGGTTCAGGCTGGAAGGTCTACCTGGAAATGGATCAAAAGAATACTGCTCATAAGTATTCTAATATATCTTGGATACATCTGTTTTTTGCTTTTTGCTAATTATAGTGAGGGTGCAAGGACAGGATATGTGGTCAAGATTAGTAAAAAGGGGGTCATTTTTAAGACCAATGAAGGAGAGCTAAATTTTGGTTTTCCTCAAGTTAGTACTTCGCCAGCCGCTGGGTCACAGAATATTTGGTTCTTCTCGGTTCCAAGTTCAGAAGTTGCTCATCAAATTCAGGAAGCTGCTGAAACAGGTAAGAAGGTTACTTTATTCTACCAACAAAAATACAAGCAATTATTTTTTAGGGGAGATACAGAATATCTTGTTTATAAAATTGAAAAATCTTTAGAATAATGATAATTGATCTCTTAAAATAAATGATATACTACGAAACTTGAAACGTAAGCCAAAAGCCCAAAAAATATAAACTGGACTAAAGGAGTTTTCCAATTCCCAGATTCTTTCCTCATAACGGACATGGTGCTCATACATTGCATAGCGAAGGCGTAAAAAATAATTAAGGATAGGGCTGTGCGTGTATTAAAAAATGGACTTCCATCAGGTCTCTTTTCCGCAGCAAGAATTTCCCGCAATTTCAATTCATCACCATTCGAACCAATGCTGTATATCGTACTCATAGTTCCTACGAAAACTTCGCGCGCAGCAAATGAAGTTATAAGTGCAATGCCAATCTTCCAATCGAAACCAATCGGTTTTACTATGGGTTCAATTATTTTACCAAATTTTCCTGCAAATGAATGCTCTAGTTTTTTCGCTTCCATTACATTGGATTGATCTTCTTGAGATAGTTGTTGGTAAGCTAAATCCGCAACAGTACTTTTTTCAACCTTATCGAATTCTCCAGGCCAACTAAAAGTAGCGAGAAACCATAAAACAATTGAAATTAACATTATGACTTTACCAGCTTCAAGTACAAAACTTTTGACCTTCTGATATACTACAAAAAATACTTGCTTGACTTGTGGAACTTGATAATTAGGCAATTGCATAATAAGAAATGAACTTCCTTCCGATTTGATTAATTTATGTAAAATCAAAGCAACCATTAATGCCATAAATATTCCAAGTACATAGAGCCCCATAAATACTAGACCCTGAAGATTAAATATGCCAATGATTATTTTGGGACTTACAACAAATCCAATAAGAGCAGTGTATACAGGGATTCTAGCCGAACATGGTATCAATGGAATAACGAACATACTTATAAATCGCTCTTTCTTATTGTATATACTTCTAGTTGACATTATAGCTGGAATGGCACAAGCTCCTCCTGATATTAATCCTATTATTGATCGACCATTTAATCCAAACTTAGATAAAAGGTGATCTAAAAGATAAACCACTCTTGTCATATAGCCAGCTTCTTCTAAGACACATAACATGAAAAACAAAATCATGATCTGTGGAATAAAAACCAATACGCCTGCAAGACCTGGAATAATTCCATCTGTTATAAGATGCGCCCACCATTGATCAGGTAGGTTAAGACGAATAGTGTGTGCTGTTACAGCAAATGCTTTTTCAATGGCATTCATTGGGAACTCAGCCCATGAATACATTAATTGAAATACAAGAAACATAATTAAAATAAAAATTCCAATTCCCCAAATGGGATGTGTTAAGACTCGGTCTAGTTTTTTGGTTAAAGAAATGGAATTTTTATCATCGTGTACAAGGATCTGAGTTTCCCAGTTTTCTATCACAGAGTAACGAGACATAGTTTCTGCAATCTGATGTCTGATAATAAAAGATTTATCATGTGGTTTCAGAGATTTTAACTTGCAAAATTCTTCGTCGAGTGATAATACCAAAGATTGATATGTTGATTTAGTCTGACTTATTTTTTCTACAGATTGAATATTAGGAATGAGTACATTCGGAATTTCATAAATGGGAATTCTTTTCAGATTTAAAAAATCAAGTTGAATAAATAAATTCAACTGTTCTTTTAAAGTGATTCCTGTATAGGCCAATCTTGAGCTATAAGCATGAACGATACAATTGGTTTTGTCAGCAAGTAATTGAATCCAGTTATTTGCTAATTCTTCATCTACCAGATCTTTATTACTTAAAATAATCATTGTAGGATAATTCAAATCCAGAACCTGGGTGAGCAAGAGTAATTGCTGATTAAGATATCTCAAATCAGCAACATAAATGATAGCATCGGTATGATTTTCAATACTTTCCTTGATCAATTCATGACTAAGTACAAGCTCATCCTTAGAATTTGTATAAAGACTATAAGCTCCAGGAAGATCTGTAAGCTTTACTTTATCTCCATGAAAAGTTAGGAACTTACCTTCCTTACTTTCTACAGTTACTCCAGGAAAATTGCCAACTCTCTGACTTAATCCTGTAAGAAAATTGAATATGGTAGATTTACCTGAATTTGGATTTCCTACAATGGCTATTTTTTGAATTTTAGCCATCTATGTTCTAGCATTCTTAGTTTCTAAAGCTTCCCATTCCTTTTTACGGAGTACAAAGAAAGATTGGCCCACCTGAACATAATAAGCACCGCCAAAAGGAGCTCTGCGAATAAGTTCGATATATTTGCCTGGATAAATGCCCAAAGTAAAAAATCTGACAGCAAGTTCAGGGTCATTAATTTTTACTATTTCTTGGATCATATTAAGGTTCGTATTCGACATAAAACTAAGGAAAATTGAGTCAAAAGGTTTATCTAATTTAAACACATAGATCGCATTTTAGGCTAAAAGAAATAAAAAAAGTGATTTTTTGCAGCGAAACTTACAATTAACACGTTATATAGTCAAATCAATGTTCTTATGGGCATAACGATTGGAGTAGTTAGAGTAGAATCTGAATTGATTAAAGCTTGTATTGAGAGAGAATCTTGGGCAATGCAGAAGTTATATGAGGATAATTACGGTAGCATGTATGCCATCTGTTTAAGGTATACAAGCTCTAAGGAAGAAGCAGTAGACATTCTACATGATTCTTTTCTTAAAATTTTCAACAAAATACAGACTTATGAAGCTGGTACTCTACTTCAGGCTTGGATGAAGAGAATAACAGTAAATACCTGTATTGATTATTTCCGTAAAGAGAGCAAGAGATACTATTCCGATCTGGAAGATGCAAGATCGCTCAAATTAGATACTATGTCTCCATTAGATGAATTGGGACTAGAGGAAATAATGAAAGCAATTCAAGGTCTTCCAAATGCGTATAGAGCTGTTTTTAACCTTCATATTATTGATGGTTATTCACACAAAGAAATTTCTGAAATTCTGCATATTAACGAAAGCACTTCCAGATCAAATCTTGTAAAAGCAAGACAAAAATTAAAGCAACATTTAAATGCAGCGAATGAACAATAAAGAATTTGATATCTGGCTTAGATCGAAAACAAATGAATTGGAGATCAAAGCCTCTGAAGGCGATTTAATAGATCATGTAAAACCAGATTGGAATCGTATGTCCAGAATGCTTGAAATGCAGCTTTCGAATGATATATTTGATTCAAAACTTAAGAATAGTCTAAAACAAGCTAAAGTAATTTCATATGAAGCCAATTGGGAACATTTTCAACAGAGAATGCAGTTGATGAGTGATAGACGCCATAAGATTATTAAAACTCGAACCATAGAATTAGCACTTGTCTTACTTATTTTTTGGACTTTAAATTCTTTAATAGATCAAGATGTTTTTTCTATTAAAAACAAAGTACAGGCTCATCCTAATTTAACTCAAACTTCAAATGTTATTGCCTCAAGCTCGCCAGAAGAAGAAACCAGAATGGTTACTTTTAATGGAAGTAATGAAGCTAAGTCAAGTACTGAGATAAATGAATTCAATGAATCGCCTTATAACGATGCCCCCCTTGTCAAGTCAAATATTAATAAAAATGGATCAAGTAGACCAATGGTCTTGAATAATTCCATCGCTAAGTCCACTCCTAATTTTAATCAACACACAACATCCAAATCCCTTCTTAATAGTGCTACTTCTACTTCAATAACTCCCGTACTTCTTACACCTGAACAGAAAATTATTTCGAATTCTTCCATTTTACCCGATCAAAATTCAGCCGATCAAAATAATGCGTCTCCGATAATCGGCAGCGAGACAATGAATTCAAAAATTATTCCTGTTAATGGATCCAATGAACTAAAGAATGAAAAAGACAAAAAATTTGAACCTAAGGCTCCTTCGGATCAAATGTTAAATTCGAATAATGATTCGACTTTAAATAAGGCCATTCCAAAAAATAATGAACCTGATCAATTGAATTCTGAAAACTCAAATAGAATAATTCCTATAAATAATATTGGTGTACTTCCAATTAAAAGATTTATTTGGTATGGTATTGGTGTAAGTATTGGAGTAATTGGAATCCATAGTTCTAAATTTGCTCCTCTCTATTATAATGAATATACCAATTATATAAATTTTATTTCTAAGAACATTAGGCTAGCTTTAAATTATCCAAACTGGATGTTGGAATTTGGTGCAGATTTTTCTAAAATAGATTATAATCCAGGCAATTATTTGAAATTTAGTCAATTTAAAGAAGGAGATTTAATTGATATCATCAAACATATGGAATTTCAAATTATTGATCTTCCAATGAATTTGCATTATAAAATTTTCCAAATGAATAAACTTCAATTTACTACTTATGCAGGCTTGAGCTTGTCCATTTGTAAAAGTGCGAATTATTCGGTGACTTCGGCCATTAGTAAGGTTAATGAAAATACTATTTTTTTTGATCCAAATGCCAATTTGAATTTTATTGAAGTATTGTATAATAAAGGAATTAGACATGATAGATCACTCAACAATAATACTTTTACCAATGCTAATTTAGGAATTAAATTTACTTACCAAATTCTAGATTATTTAAAACTAAGTGCCGACTTAAATTACAAAAATTCAGTGGGTAAAATTGGCTTTGGCCCTCTGGATGAAAAATACAAAAATTTCAACTTGGGATTGGGAATGTACTATTCCGTAAAATAATTTTCATTATTATTTATTCTTCTCCAAATTGCTTCTCGTCGTGAAGCTTTTTAAATAATTCATCCAACTTATAGGCTTCATCTAATGTGTCATCAAGATAAAATCTAAGATCTGGCATGATTCGAAGTTGTTTGCTAATTTTAGAGTGAAGGGCATGCTTTAACTTATTCACTTGATCTTCCAATAATAGTATGATTTCTTGTTTATTCAGCATGTTAAATACACTTAAATAAACCTTTGCCAAACCTAGATCAGGAGTCATTATTACTTCAGTTACGGTCACTAAGGCTTCATACCCATAGATGTAACTGCCTTCCGTGCTTAATACGTAGCTGAATTGCCTTCTGATTAATTCGCCAACCTGTTTCTGCCGTATGGATTCCATTAAAGTCAATATAAGATGCAAATATAAATATTCGTAACTATTCAGCCATGTATTAAAAAATACTCCAGAGGAGTAAAATATTTTTAGAGATGGATGAAATCCATCGTATTAGTAGTAAAAGGGATAGTTTATGGCATACATTTTTGCGATTTTAGCAAAAATCATGACAAAAACATTCAACGGCTGAATGGTTACAAATATTCTAATCTTAAAATTATTGCGAGTTAGCCCATTGAATTAGAAAGAAGTATGGAAGTCCAATTGGAATTTATTTTTAGTTCTAATATACATGAGCTTATTTTGTGCTCAAATGACTTTTCTTAAACCAGATAGTCCGATAGAATTTCTCAAAGGAGTAGGCCCTCAAAAGGCCGAGTTGTTGCGCAATGAATTGAACATAAGGCTGGTCGAGGACTTATTGCTATACTTTCCATTTAGATATATTGACAAGACAAAAATTAATGAAGTCAAAGATTTAGGAAAAGATGGTGAATGGGCCTATCTAAGACTTAGAATAAATAGTATTACAGAAAAGGGTTCTCCAAGACATAAGACACTATTGGTGAATGCGAGGGATAACACAGGAGGAA
>JBDSHL010000085.1:0-1743 GCA_039918515.1 Saprospiraceae bacterium
TTTGAAAAATACTTTTTAAGTATCTCATTTGCCCAATCTTTGCCACCAAATCCAAATGCGACAGCTAGAGCAAGGCCAATTGATCCAAAGAAAATACTTACTATGTTTGTAATGATGGTTTCTCCAATTCCAACTTGAGTTAATGCGATTGCTATTGTAAAAAAACCAATACAATAGAAGACCAATTTGCCTACTAATTCTGGATTATCAAAATTGTTTTCTTCAAGGCTACTAACAACTAAACTGCTTACAAATTCAGCCATATAAAAGCCAATAATGATAAGAATACTAGCGATAAGCACATTCGGAATAAAAAGTGTTAATTGATTCAGTAGATCTGAAACTATTTCTAATCCAAGACTATTAAAAAAGGATACCATGACCAATAACATGGTTGCCCAGAAACAAATCCTAGAAAGTATTCCCGAGAATCCGTTTTTGACTCCGCGTTTTTCAAGAAATTTATGAACACCAGATTTCTGTGCTAGTCGATCTATACCAAGACTATGAGATAATCTTAGCATGATCCATTGAATGAGCCTTGCAATAAGCCAACCTCCAAGTATGACCATTATTGCATGTATGATGTTCGGAATATAGCCTGTAAATCCCTGCACCATATTCTGAAAGTTTACCTGAATTTCTTCCCAAATGTTCATACTGTTTATTTATTATTTTAATCAATAGATTTTCAAATTACAACTCTTTCAATTTAACTTATAGTTCAATCAAATATTTCCAAATCTTCCGTCATCTTTCTAACAATTTTAAATTCACTCAAAAACTCCTTTGCAATTACTCTAAAGATGGTATAAGTTGGAATGGCAAGCACCATACCTAAGATTCCATTTACTCTTGCACCAATCATTATTACCAAAAATATTTCCAGCGGATGAGCTTGAACTCTTTTGGATAGAATGAAAGGTTGAATGATAAAATCATCTAGAAGTTTTACAATTAAGAACACGAACAAAGCCTTTGTTAAAAGTGGCAATATTTGAGAGTAGAAACTTAAATCAAGATTTGATGAAATGGTTAATAGACATCCAAATGCTGCCCCAATTAAAGGACCTAAATATGGAATGATATTCATGACGGAATAAAAAACGGCGATAAGTAAGGCATTTTTTATTCCTAGGATTCCCAATCCTGAACCGATTAAAATAATGAGAATAACCATTTGTAATACAATGCCTCCAAAATATTTGGTAAGAAGATTGCTAACTTCTTCGATAACTCTCCTGACTCTTTTAACAGATTGAATATGTACTGCAGCAACCATCATCTGTTTGAATAAATTTCGTTCTTTCAAAAAGAAAAAGGATATAAATATAATCGAAAAAATTCCAATAATTAAATGTCCTGCTTCGCTTAACACGTTTCCAAAAAAACTACTGAGTTTTTCAGGGTCAAAATAGTTTCCTACCAGCGCCTTTACTTGTTCAGCGGCACTTCGTCCTGGTTCCAATCCAAGTGATCGAAGCCATCTATTAATTTTTTCAATCGGTTCTTGTAAGGCTAATGAAATACTATTAAAATCAACCTTTGAAAGTATTACCGCTTGTTGAACAATGATGGGAACAAAAAACCAAAGAATAATTCCCAAACTAGAAAAAATAATTATTATGGTTATCAAGGCGGCCAATGATTTTCCTAAATTAAATCTTAAAAATCTTAGCTTGAATAAAATAAATTTCATTATTGGATCACCTATCATACTGATGATCCATCCAATTAGAACAT
>JBDSHL010000086.1:0-7633 GCA_039918515.1 Saprospiraceae bacterium
TATTAAATATAGAAATCTCTAAATTATTCCTCATCTCTATCCATTCACTTAATAAAATATTAATTGCATTTGAGATTTTATCTTTCTCATAATCGTAATCTGAATATAAAATCGACAAATTTGGCATTTTAAATTCCTTCCATTGCCATACACGATCCACTAGTTCTAGTAATTGCTCAGGAGAAATAGGCTTTTGAATGATCCTGTCAAAAAAACCATTTGAAGAAACCAATGAAGAAGCTAAATCATGGTTACCTGTTAATAGAATTTGAGCACTTCTTGGTGTAAGAAACTTCTTTAAATAATCCAAGTAATTAAGTATTGAATCGTTATCCAAGTAATTATCTGTAAGTAGGATATCATAAGTTGCTACTTCTTTGAATGCAATCAGTTCATCTATATTTGAAAGTTGAGTTAACTGAACTTTAAGTTTAGAAAATACATGTTTATACAATAAGCTTATCTGCGGATCATCATCTATAATAAGAATAGAACGCCATTGATTAACATTTTCATAATGTTGTAGAATTTCCTGAGTAACTAAAACTTTCTTAAGTTCTAACTCAAATGAAAATTTAGAACCTACATTTGGTTTGGATTCCAGCTCTAGTTTTGAATTATGCAGTTTTAATATTTGAACAACAATAGGAAGTCCCAAACCAGCTCCGCCTATATCTGAATTTCTCACATTTTCATCTAATCTATTAAATCGTTGCTTTATCAGATCAAACTTTTCCATTGGAATTCCTTGTCCCTGATCAATAACTGAGAATAAAAGATTTATAGAATCTTTAGATTCATTTAATACATTAGCCTGAAGTTGAATCTGTGTATTTGAAGGAGAAAACTTGATTGCATTGGAAAGTAAATTATTTAAAACTTGACTAAATCTTAATAGATCCATCTCACATTGAAACTTAGACAATTTCTCATCAATTCTGGTTACAATGCTTATTTTTTTAGACAATGCTTCATAGGAGTAACTCATAACAATTTGATCCAATAGCTCTTTAATATAAGTTGCTTTAAAGTTGAGCATTATCCTGCCCTCTTTAAGCTTAGCAAAATCCAGAACGTCATTCACCAATGCCAACAAAGTAGAAGAGCTAAATTTCAAACTATCAATAATAGGAGCTTGATCATTCCTAGGTTCATTGTTTTGCAACATCCTTGTCATACCCAGAATCGTATGAAGTGGATTTCTAATCTCATGACTCATATTCTGTAGGAATTCCTCTTTCTGATGATTCGCCAATTCTGCTTCTGCCTTTGCATGGGCGAGTGTTTCAATATTGTTTTTAATAGTTAAGGCCATATTTTCAAAAGTACGAGCAATGATTCCAATTTCATCATTGCGATCAATGGGTAGATTTTTAGCTTCAAGATCTTTTTCAAAATTGCTTATTGAATATACAATATCTTGCATACTTTTTGATTGTTTTCTCAACCACCACAATGCAATTAACATCATAAATGAGGCAATCATAAGTGTAATACCCAATATCGACCAACGCCAAATGTAAAAGCTTGCAAGCAATTTATTTTCATTTGATTTTATTGCCAATACCAATTCGTAATTATTCTTTGGGTATTTAACTTTCTTGAAATAATATTTTTCCCCTCGGATAAATTTGCTGGTGCTTTGGTCATTAATTGTTGAATATTCAATTCCTATATCCTTAAAAAAAGAATACTCTCTTTTGAATTCAAATGCAAATTGTTTTAATGAATCCGGATGAATTATGGCATGACCTTTATTGTCTATAAGAAATAATTTAAATTCTTCGTTGGCTACAGAATTTAGTTCCTTAAAGAGACCATTTAGATTAGTATTGATTACAACTATTCCAAATGAATTACCATTGTACCAAATTGGACATGATACCCGAAGCGTTGGCATAATAGGAAGGCTTATTTCTCCATGTTCCTTATTCAAATCTATGATAGAAAAATTAACCGAGTCTTCAGGCAATATGATCGTTTCCTTGAAATAGGGTGAGGATCCTTTCTCTTGTAATTCTTGTTCTCCTATTATATTTACACGATTATTCATTCGATCAACGCGAATAATCTCTTTGCCCTGATCAGCTCTACCAATCAATCTAATTTGAGCATAATCTGGTTTAGAAGCTAAAAAACTCACATAGTCGGCTGTCAGATTGTTTCTCTTTATTTCGTCATTTTTAGTTTTACTAGCTTGAATATAATCTTTTAGGTAAGGACTTCTTGAAATAAAAAGAACATCTTTCCTTACATTATCCAATGAGCTCTGAAGCTTCAGTTCAAGAATTTCCAGAGTATGCTTTGAATTTAATTCAGAAGATTGAAGAATAATCGAGTAACTGAAACGATAGATAAAAAATCCAATGAGAACGGAGCTTAATAAAATTAAAAGTATATAAAATATTGCATTTTTAAATGCAAGAGACAAGAATTTATTTTTATGTTCCTTTGTCAAAACTATATTTTATTTGCGTCCAAAATCAGCAGGAATTTCTCCCCATTTATCTGTCTCCCATTTTTTTATAGGATTAGAGAAGCTATTGTTCATCAACCATTGTGTTGCTCTCACTATTAAATCTTTAATTTCTTTATTTCTATTATCGAAAACCAATTTTGTATTGGCTTTCTTTCTTTTGATCCAACTTATAGCTGTCATTGAATCCGTAAAAATTACAGCTTTGTTATTCTGTTGTTTTTTAAAAAGTGCCAATGCATGAACCAAGGCGAGAAATTCTCCAATATTATTTGTCCCGTTAGCTAGGGGTCCTATATGAAATATTTCTTGACCTGAGTATGGATCAACGCCTCGATATTCCATCTTACCTGGATTCCCTTCACAAGCAGCATCAACTGTAATACTTCCTTCAGGTACAAAGTCTTGCCATTTTTGAATTAAATGGTTAGTTTTTTTTTCAGTAGCATTGGCCTTGCTCGAAAATCCTCCGACAAATGCATCTTTCGCCTCTTCCATCGTGTTAAATGCTTTATACTTGGCATTTGGATAGGCTTTTACCTGAAGTAAACATTCTTCCCAGGAATGGTATATTCCGGGTGAATTCCCTTCCCAGACAACATAATATTTTGATTTAACCTTTTTACCCATTGAATAGATTAGTAATTAACGCATAATGGTTTAATCATTATTTTAGAATTATAAATTTGCCCGTTCAAAGTTAATCTTTGAATACTTCAACTTCTTGTTTCTCTATTACAAAGTCTGTAAATTTTCCAATATATAAGGTAGATTTTACAACATGATTATCAATCCAATGATAATTTCCACCGCGAGGTTTACCCATCAGAATCCCATGATATTTAAAATGATGCTGCTTCAACCATTCATCGGTTATTTGTCTGAGCGATTCTGTTCTACTCGTAAAAAAAGTAATGATGTGTCCTTGCTCGTACCATTTATTAATAAATTCTCTGGCATTTTCATAAGGCAATGCTGTCTTCATGCGTTCAGATTCTTCGTTGGGAATATCATCACAAATTGTACCGTCAATGTCTATTAGATAATTCTTTATTTTTTCATTTAAAACTGGACTCAATCGATGCCCAAAAGGGTCAACTTCAAATTCTAGTTTAATAGATTCTGTAGACATCCAGAAAATTATTTTTTAAGATATTTATCCAACCATGCATAATATTCCCTTTGCCAGAGGATTCCGTTTTGAGGCGTTTGTATCCAATGTCCTTCTTCTGGAAATAAAACCATCTTGCTTGGAATTCCTTTCAGTTGGGCTGCTTGAAATGCTTGAAGTCCTTCACTTAAAGGAACTCTATAATCTTTTTCACCATGAAAAATTAAGATGGGTGTATCCCAATTTTCTACAAATTTATGAGGTGAAAACTTCTCATATTGTTTTGAATATTTTTTATCCCAATAAGGGCCACCTATATCATAATTGGCGAACCACATTTCTTCAGTAGTTCCGTACCATGACTCCATGTTGAACATTCCACAATGTGCAATAAAACATTTAAACCTTTTATTGTGATTCCCAGCCAGATAATAAACTGAATAACCACCAAAACTTGCACCTACAGCGCCTAATTTATTTCTATCTACACTTGCATCTAAACAAGCGTCATCTATTGCACTTAAATAATCTTTCATACATTGACCACCCCAATCTTTGGATATGGCCAGATTCCATTCCTGTCCGAATCCAGGCATTCCTCTTCTGCAGGGAGCAACAATAATGTAACCATTGGCTGCCATTAATGAAAAATTCCATCGATATGAAAAAAACTGACTCACTGTTGATTGTGGACCACCCTGACAATATAATAAAGTAGGATATTTCTTCTTAGAATCATAATTGGGTGGATAAATAGTCCAGACCAACATTTGTTTTCCATCTGTTGTCTTAATCCATTTTGATTTAACGGTTGCCTTATTTATTTTATCCCAAATATTCGAATTAACAGAAGTAATTTGTTTGCTTTCTCCATTAGTTGAATTTACATAATATAATTCCGCTGGGTTGGTCATAGTTGTTCTCGAAGAAATGATTCCACTATTCGTTATTTTATAAGCTGTATAATCACAAATATCATGAGTAACTTGCTTGACTTGCATGTTAGCAATATTCATGGACATAATTTGTTTACATGCATTGACTGCACTTACAAAATAAACATTCTGACCATCCAATGACCACGAAGCATCTTCCATATCATTGTCATATTTTTTTCCAAGATCAACAGATGTATTATCTTTAACATCGTACAAGGTCAATCTATTCTTATCTGCTTCATAATTAGGAGTCAACATACTATTGTAAATTAATTTCGATCCATCTGGAGAAAATACTGGAGACTTATCATAACCCAAATTAGAAGCACTTACATTCTTCGATGTTTTAGATTTGGTGTCATAAAGAATAATGTCTGAGTTAGTACATAATGCATATTCCTTTCCTTGCGATTTCTTAATACTATAAGCAATATATCTTCCATCATGACTCACACTAACTTGTTCAATTCCTTCATTGGGTTCGGTTGGTGCTTCGAAAGCTTCATTGACTATATTTGTCGGGTTGCCAACTAAAGTTCCATTTTTATATTCTATAAAGAAGACATTGCTATCTTGACCATCGTCATAATTTTTCCAATGCCTGTACATTAGATCTGAATAAATTCGAGCATTTGATTTTGGAAGATCAGGATATACCTCTAAAGTTGATTTTCTGTATTTGACATCTTGCAAGAAAACAATTTTATCACCGGCAGGAGACCAAGTGAATCCATTCATTTCAATATCTGAAATTTTGTTTTGATCTGAACCATCTGTATTCATTTCATATAAAAGTCCATTGTATAAAAAATTGATTTTATTCCCATCCGGGCGAAATCTGGCATTGCCTTCATAACCTTCGTAATTGGTAAGTTTTTTACCTGAATTTGAACCATCTGAAGATATAAGGTAAAGGTTTGAGTTGCCTTTATTCTCAGCAATATTATAATTTACAACTGAATAGACAATCCACTTTCCATTTGGGCTTACATCTTCAAGATTTACACGTCCCAACTTCCATAAAGTCTCAATGGTTAGATCCGACTGTTGGGCAGCTATTTGGAATGAGAAACTTATGCAAAGTAGCATAAGGTGAAAGATATTCTTCATCATTTTAAAATAAATTATTCTTGTAATGGGGTTTATGCTTGAGCCACTGGAGTAGTAAAAGACATCGGTGGAAATTGCTGAGGTTCAGGATCTTGAATCATTCCAAATTGACCCTCATATTTATTAACATTGTCAGAAAGTGCTTTTAGTAATCTCTTGGCATGCTGAGGTGTAAGTATTACTCTTGCCTTAACCTTTGCTTTAGGAATATTAGGCATTAACCTAATAAAATCCAGCACAAACTCCGAATGAGAATGTGAAATTATTGCCAAATTCGAATAAATACCTTCTGCTACCTCTTCAGGTAACTCAATGTTTATTTCACTTTGATTTTTAACTTGATCTGCCATATTAAAATTTTTGCAAAATTAGCTTATTTTTAGCTATTTGCTCAATTAAAATATGGGTGGGTAGCTATTTAAAGGGGTACAATAAGCTTCAAACCCGCATTATGCAATAGACTTTTAATTACAAGCCAAAATGCCTGCAAACATTAGCACTTCCTCATATTTTTATCCTCACCATGGGGGTTACCATGTTTGCGGTAAAAATATTCCGGGAGCACTAATCTTTATTGACCTTTTGGCTTTCACAACAAAACTCTATTACATAATGCGGGTTAAAAGCTAACATATGGTATTAATTAAAAATTAGCTTAATTAACCATAAAAAAACTATTTCTTTGCAGCATTTATGAGTTTCGTAATTCGGTCGCAAGGAGTTCGATTTAGTCTAATAAATTATATTGGGGTGCTTATTGGAGCGATGAGTATTCTTTTTGTATATCCACTTGACTTAAAATTATACGGTCTTTATGGTTTTTTGACGAATACCGCTTCCTTACTTGCTCCTCTTGTAAGCCTTGGCTTTGGAGCAGTATTACTGAGATTTTTCCCTTATTACAGAAACGAATCTCAACAGACGAATTCTCGATTTATTCTTTTTTTAATAAAAGGCTATGCCCTAGGTATAATTCTATTTGTATTTTTATTTATATTGTTTAAGGAGCACATTGCAAGGCTTTTTAATGAAAACGATAACTATTTGCAACATTACATTTATTATTTAATTCCCTTAACTGTACTGTACATTATTTATGAATTTATAAGTCATTTTAGTGTAACTCATAAGAATATTGTCCTTCCTTCAATTCTTTCAAATTTATTTAAAATAATTCTTCCTATATTGTTCATCATTTGTATTCATAATTATCTTAGTACAAATGGTTTTCTAATATGTATTTTTATTTATTACCTTCTGATTATTTTCATTTTGTTAAAAGTCCTTTCTAGGAAAGAAAATATAAATTTTAGTCTTGAAAAAATACCCCTTCCGAAGAATAGAAAAAAAGAAATGTGGACTTACGCATTATATTCAATAATTAGTGGAACAAGTGCTGTAATGGCTTTGCGAATTGACAGTCTAATGATTGCTTCACAAATAGGTTCTGAAGCTACTGGATTGTTTAGCATTGCTTTATTTATGTCCAATGCAACTTTTATACCCGCACTCTCTTTGCAAGAAATTCTAAGTCCATTTGTTTCTCAATCTTCTAAAACTGATGACAAAGTAATACTTCAATCCTTATATTCTAAATCGGTTAGAAATATGCTCATTCCTACACTTTGGGCTTCTATGTGTTTGTATTTAAGTTTTGGTTCCATAAGTAGTTTGTTTCCTAATGCAGAGAAAATAATATTGATTAAAACGGGCTTAGGCCTACTCTTATTATCTAGAATTGTGGATGCCGCAACGGGCATCAATCACCATATACTTAGTTTTTCAAAATATTATAAAATTGAAATTTATCTTCTCATAGGATTGGCTGCTCTTAATATTGGGCTTAATTTCTTATTTATAAAACCCTATGGAATAGCGGGTGCAGCATTGGCAACTTTTATTTCAGTTTCTTTATTCAATATTATAAAGTCCTTGTATATTTTTTTAAAGCTTAAATTACAACCCTTTGATTGGAGGACAATTCGAATTATTGTCTGC
>JBDSHL010000087.1:0-2146 GCA_039918515.1 Saprospiraceae bacterium
TTTCATACCTTTTCATGAGATTGGTTTATTAGCCCGGGGTGGTTCCCGGGCGTTTTTATTTACTTAATTATCTTGAAAATTTCTTAGTTAAAGAGTAATGTTGTAGAATTAATTCTCCCAATTCACAATTACATTCGCTCCATATACCAATTCAATTTTTTTTCTATTTTATTTTTTTCAAAAATCGAATTAATGATCTTATGTAATCGAAAGTATGTTGTTTCATTTTTAATCACATAATCATGTGCTTGGTGATGCATGCAACTTATAGCAACATCAATACTATCTTGAGAAGACAACATAATTACTGGAATGTTAGGATTTAACTGTTTGATTTTATCTAAGACTTCAAGGCCATTCATCGCATCTTTAACTATACCATTCAGATAATAATCAAGTATGATGGCATCTGGTTCATGCAATAAGTTTGCAAGGCATAATTCACCTGTATTATAAGTCTCGATTATGAAATCAGCTTGGTTCATTAATTCTGACTCTAATAATTTTAAATACAATAAATCATCATCTACAAGAAATAGTGTGACTTTATTCTTCTTACTCATATTAATATTTATTTAAAGTATTTAGAATATTCTTTAATTCATCACACGCTTGTGTGCAGATTTTTTCAATTTGTAATACCATGGTGTTTATAATTTCAACCTTAAGATTAGCTTTGGCATATTCCTGAATTTTTTTGGCCATCATTTCAAAATCCTGATGAATTCCAACTATGGCAAAGGAAGGAATAATTTTATGTACGGCAGCATGTAAGGTATCCCAATCCTCATTTTCTAAACTTAGTTTCATTGACGAAATTAATGGAGGGGTTTGTTCTAAATACAGGCTAATCATTTCTTTCATTAAAGTTGGATTAGATTTTGTTCGTCGATTCAAATAATCAAGATTAATGCATTTTTTATCAACATCTATATTTTGATTTATTAGTTCAGAGTCCTGCAGAATATTCTTAGTAAATCCAATTATTTTATTATACAATATTTTTTCATCGATAGGTTTGGCAATGTAATCATTCATACCAACAGCTTTACATTTTTCCAAATCCATTGTTGTTACATCTGCTGTCAATGCGATGATGGGAATGCTTGAATTCATGATATTGCGAATGTAATCCGTTGCTTCAAAACCATTCATTTCGGGCATTTGAAGATCCATAAGAATAAGATCATACGAATTTTCTTGTAGCATGTCAACTGCAATTTTACCATTTGCTGCAATGGTACAATCAAATCCAAAGTCACCCAAAATAGTTTTCATTAAGAGTTGATTTAGGTCCATGTCCTCCACAACCAATATATTAATATTCTTTCTAATTTTAGCTATTTCTTCGTAACTAACTTCAGGATCTATTTGCAAATCCGTTTTTTGGAAAGGCATTGTAAAGCTAAAAGTTGATCCTTTCCCTAATTCGCTCTCAACTTGGATTGTACCTCCTTGAGGCTCTATTAATTGTTTGACAATGGCCAATCCTAAGCCGGTTCCACCATACAATCTGGAGGTGAAACTTGAAGCTTGCTGAAAATATTCAAAAATTTTATCAATTTTTTCGCTCGCAATTCCAATGCCAGTATCCTTGACTGAAAACTCAATATTGGCTATGTCACTGTCTTCACTTAATAATCGAACATTTACAGTTATAGATCCTTTATTCGTAAATTTCACCGCATTACTTAATAGATTGAGAATGATTTGATGTAGACGTATTGGATCACCAATGAGTACAGATGGAATTCTTGGATCGTAAATTTTTATTAGAGTTAAATTTTTTTCCTGTATTTTGGTTTCAAACAAATGTAACATAGCAGAGATCGATAAAGCCATTTTGAAGGCTGTCTTTTCGAAAATCATTTTTCCAGAATCAACTTTAGCTAGATCTAAAATATCATTAATTAATACGATTAGTGCGTCACCACTTATTTTTATGGCATGTAGATATTCTGATTGTTTTGAAGAAATATTCGTTTTTAGCATGACCTTAGTAAATCCGATAATGGCATTCATCGGAGTTCTAATTTCATGGCTCATATTGGATAAAAACTGCTGCTTTGTTTTGACAGCATTCTCAGCAATGTGAGTAGCATTTTCAGCAAATGTCTTGGCTTCTTCGGCAATAGCAGTAGCCATT
>JBDSHL010000088.1:0-3736 GCA_039918515.1 Saprospiraceae bacterium
GGCTGTAGGATTTTCTGCTAAAGGTAGAAATAACAAAAAGTGTTTGTGGAAATCTCCTTTAGCTTACTCCTAAAAGTATATAACTTATAAGACAGCAACTTATAGCCCGCCTGTCAATTGCTTACCACCTACCGCAAAATACCTACTAACCTACTTTCTTCCAATCTACAGCCTAAAATCCTACAGCCTGAATATCTACAGCCTGAATGCCTATTGCTTAAAATCCTACAGCCTAAAATCCTATAGCCTACCAGTCTACCACCTACATATAAATTAATGAATGTACTGCTAGAAAAATGATTTACTAATATCTTTGCTAAGAAGTATATAACCAATTAACATTATGAGAGACCACAACAACCTTAGAGCATTTATATTGGCCGATGAGTTAGTCATTGAAATTTATAGAATCTCTAAATATTTTCCAAAAGAAGAAATATATGGCTTGACTTCACAAATCCGGAGAGCAGCTGTTTCAGTGCCTTCCAATATTGTCGAAGCTTGTGCACGAGAAAGCCAAAAAGAATATCACCGATTCCTGGAAATTGAATTTGCTTCATTAAGAGAGGCGTATTATCAATTTGTTTTAGCAATTAGACTAGATTTTATAAGTGAGAAAGAAAGTTCTGCATTCAAAATTAAATTTGTTGAAGCTGAAAAAGTACTGGGTTCCTTAGTCCGTAAAATGCGAAGTACGAATTGAATAGCTGAAAGATAAGTCTACCACCTACCACCTACTTCCTACCACCTAAATCCTATAGCCTACCTCCTAAATCCTATAGCCTACAGCCTACCTCCTACAGCCTACAGCCTACCACCCTAAAGCCTACAGCCTATCACCTACAGCCTACCTCCTACAGTCTACCACCCTAAAGCCTACAGCCTACCGCCTACAACCTAACACCTACAGCCTACCACCTACAGCCTTTCACCAACCACCTAAACCCAAGCCTCAATTAATCTTATCACAATATCTTTTTAAATGGAATAATAATATAGCAATTTTTTAATATCTTATAATACTTTTGCAGAATATGACAGAAAGATGGGCTTTGCTCGAAGAAGAATCAAAAAAAAGAATTCTGGTGATGGATGGTGCGATGGGAACCATGATTCAAAGGCATAAACTAAAAGAAGAAGATTTTAGAGGGAATAGATTTGAACATACAAGTATTGACCTCAAAGGAAATAATGAACTTCTTTCATTAACTCGCCCTGATATTATCTATGACATTCATATGGATTATTTGATTGCTGGATCAGATATTATTGAAACCAATACATTTAGTGCCAATAGAATCTCACAAGCGGATTATCATCTTGAAGAATATTCATATGAACTAAATTTAGTTTCTGCACAATTGGCTCGTAAAGCAGTTGATGATTTTGCATTAAAGAATAATTCAAAACAAAGATTTGTTGCTGGAGCAATAGGACCTACGAATCGAACAGCAAGTCTTTCACCTGATGTCAACAGACCAGAATTTAGAGCTGTAAGTTTTGATGATTTGAAAGTTGCTTATTATGAACAAGCAAAGGGTTTGATAGATGGTGGATCAGATATTCTATTGGTAGAAACGATTTTTGATACGCTGAATGCAAAGGCGGCATTGTACGCCATTCAGGAATTATTTGAAGAGCGAAATGAAACTTGGCCGATTATGGTATCTGGTACTATAACGGATTCCAGTGGAAGAACTTTAAGTGGACAAACTGTTGAAGCATTTTATATTTCAATGTCTCATGTACCATTGTTTTCCATTGGATTGAATTGTGCACTTGGAGCAAAGGAGTTATTGCCACATTTGAAGACGATGAGCCATATTGCAGAATGTAAAGTAAGCGCCTATCCCAATGCTGGCTTACCGAATGAACTTGGTGAATACGATCAGACCGCTCAAGAAATGCAAACTTTCATGAGAGATTTTGCAACTACAGGATTGGTCAATATCATTGGAGGGTGTTGTGGAACAACTCCAGATCACATAAGATTAATGGTAAATGCTGTTGAGAATGTAAAACCAAGAAAAATTCCTAAGTACGAGGCATATACGACACTATCGGGATTAGAACCTTTAATTTTCAGACCTGAATTAAATTTTGTAAATGTTGGAGAAAGAACAAACGTTACTGGCTCGAAAGCATTTGCCAAATTGATCCTAAACAATAAAATGGATGAAGCGATTACAGTTGCAAAACAACAGGTTGATGCTGGCGCTCAGATTATTGATGTCAATATGGATGAAGGTTTATTAGATGGTGTGAAGGCCATGAAAGATTATTTAAATTTCATAAGTTCGGAACCAGATATCATAAAAATTCCAGTGATGATAGATTCATCAAAGTGGGATGTAATCGAAAGTGGATTGAAATGTCTCCAAGGAAAATCCATTGTGAATTCTATTTCATTAAAGGAGGGTGAAGAATCTTTTAGAAGACAAGCAAGTAAAGTAAAAAAATATGGTGCAGCAACAGTAGTAATGGCTTTCGATGAGTTAGGTCAGGCTGATACGATTGAAAGAAAAGTACAGATTTGTGAAAGAGCTTATCGTATACTAACTTTGGAAATAGGATTTAAGCCTCAAGACATTATTTTCGATCCGAATATTTTTGCGGTGGCAACAGGAATAGAAGAACATAATGAATATGCAATAAACTTTATTGAAGCTTGTCGTCAGATCAAACAAAAATGTCCCGGAGCAAAAATTAGCGGTGGTGTCAGTAATCTTTCTTTTTCATTTCGCGGTAATGAAACGGTTCGTCAAGCAATGCATTCAGTTTTTTTGTATTATGCTATTCAAGCTGGAATGGATATGGGAATTGTAAATGCAGGAATGATTGAAATCTTTACAGATATTCCTAAGGACTTATTAGAACTCGTTGAAGACGTAATTTTTAATAGAAGACCAGATGCTACAGAGCGATTAACAACTTACGCTGAAAATGTAAGAACTAAAAATAAAGGACAAGAGGTTGTAGTTGAAGAATGGAGAAATCGATCCGTTCGAGAGAGATTAAAATATTCTTTGGTTAAAGGGTTAAATGATTTCATTAGCATAGATGTTGAAGAGGCAAGACTTGAGTGTGAAAAATCTATTCAAGTAATTGAAGGACCTCTGATGGATGGAATGAATGAAGTGGGAGATTTGTTTGGATCAGGAAAAATGTTTCTTCCACAAGTTGTAAAAAGTGCTAGAGTGATGAAACAAGCTGTAGCCTATCTCTTACCTTTTATGGAAAAAGAGAAAACAGAAAATAGCAGAGCTAAAGGAAAAATATTATTGGCAACTGTAAAGGGAGATGTTCATGACATTGGAAAAAATATTGTAGGAGTTGTATTGGCTTGTAACAATTATGAGATTCATGATTTGGGTGTGATGGTAAGTTGTGATAAAATATTAGATAAAGCCATTGAATTAAATGTTGACATTGTAGGATTAAGCGGATTAATTACTCCGTCTTTAGATGAGATGGTTAATGTTGCAAGTGAAATGAAAATTAGGAACTTCAAACTTCCATTGTTAATTGGTGGCGCCACTACCTCCAAGCTTCATACGGCTCTCAAGGTGGAACCAGAATATGATCATCCTGTAATTCATGTACTTGATGCATCAAGAGCAGTTGCAGTGGTTTCAACTTTATTGTCAGAAGATATTGAAATGAGAAAGGATTATGTAGAATCAATCACTGCGGATTATGAGAATGTTCGAATTCAAAGATTGAAAAGAAATCAAAC
>JBDSHL010000089.1:0-9589 GCA_039918515.1 Saprospiraceae bacterium
ACCTTTGCTGAGCGTAGGCTCCAGCCTACGGTTGAGCGTTTCTAAATTTCTAATTTGATTATTTATTAACATTTCAAAGATCCATGATATCAATCTCCAATAAATTATCTAGTCCACAATAATTCCGCTGACTGCTATACATCCAGTTTTCTGCTTTTTCAACCCATCCAGCTCTTACAGGATTCTCATGAATATAAGCCATTTTTTGACATGTAAATGTATACGTTAATAATTCAATTGCATGATTCTCATGTGTCCAAAATTGCATTTCACTATTCCTTTTGTGGCTTCTGGCAGCAAATTCAAATCTTTTCAGCATCCAATCTTTTCTGCTTTCATGTGGTTCTTGTATTTCTTTAAGCACTTTCGAAGCAGTATAACTTTTAAAATCCCTAATTACATCTGGCAAATTTCCATTCGTAGCACTTAATATACAATGTACATGATTAGTCATAATTACATAAGCCCATATCTGCAAGCCTTTATTCTTACGACAATAATCGAAACTCTCAATGATTATATCTCTATAAACTTTCCTAGAAAATATATCGACCCAATCCACTACTTGAAACGTTAAGTAATATGTTCCTGCTTTGTCAAGATCTGATATCCTGTAGTCATAGTAAGGCGAAATTAAACAAAAATTAGCTATATAGTAGAGTTGTAGTTTTAAGACCTGAATACTATCTAAGTTAGCTTACAGTTTTAGGTTGAAAACCTAATGACACTCGAACGTAGGCACATTTATCAAGCTTTAGCATGAGCCTACGCTCAGCGGAGGTCTTGAATTTGTAAACTTAATTTACTAATTCAATGTAATCTAAAGAGTAGCCTTGTTTATCGAATACAAAACCCTTGGCTAGGTCTTTGTTATTTAGTTCTTTGAACCTTGAATAAATTAAATTATATACATTTTCAAATTCTATATCTTCAGTCTGTTGCTCAAGCGAATAATTTTCTTCGATATAAGCTGAATCTTTAGAAAGTGAAAAACCACACATCATATAACTAAAATTCTTCGACTCAATTCTCAATCCTTCGAGATTATTATTTTCAATTAGATTTTTCAAAAGATTATTATCCAAACTTATTGGCACTACAGAATCATCATTACAATTATACTTGAAGCAATTCAAATCATTCATATTAACAAAATTTATAAAATCTTCTAAATAATTCTCATAATTTTCTACAAAAATCAAAGTATATCCAATCATCTCTTAATCTATTTTAAAAGTAAATACATTTTTATTTCCCACTTTAAGAGTAGGCGAAACTTGTCAAGCTTTATCATAAGCCTGTGACTTTGCAATAATCTTCTTCCCTTTCCTTAAACACATTTCTAAAATACACTAAGCACATATTAATCCAAGTCTATCTAAATAATAATCCCCCACTACCCCAAAGCATTCTCCCAATCTGCAATAATATCTTCAACATTCTCAATCCCTACTGAAATCCTCACTAAATTATCTTTTATGCCTTGCGCTTCCCGAATTTCTTTAGGCGTCTTAAGATGTGACATACTTGCTGGATGTAGAATGATTGTTCCGGTCTCCCCTAGTGTTGGAACCATCGCGCAGATCTTTAGTTTGTTGAGAATTTTTTGAACTTTAGAAAGACTTGCATTAATTTCAATGCTCATCATCGCACCAAACATTTTCATTTGCTTTTTTGCAATAGCATGTGACGGATGTGATTTCAGTCCTGGATAATTCACTTTCGAAATGAGAGGATGTGATTCAAACCAAGTTGCAAGTTTTAATGCATTAGAACAATGTCGATCCATTCTTAAAGGAAGTGTCTTCAATCCAATATCTATTAACCATGCTTCAAACGGACTTGCGTTGCTTCCGATTAATTTATAATTGACCCAGATCTTTTCAAACATGAGCTTTTTATCTGCAGTTACAATTGCTCCACCCGTTGAAGCTCCATGACCATGCAAATATTTCGTTGTGGAATGAACAACAATATCTGCTCCGAACTTAATGGCTTGTGTAAGATAAGGCGTTGCAAAGGTGTTATCTGCAATAAGCTTAACCTTGAATTCATTCGCAAGCTTACTGATCATTTTTATGTCAACACAATTCAATGTAGGATTTACTGGAGTTTCAATAAAAATTACTTTAATGTTCGGATGCATCTGCAATCGTCTTCGAATTGAAGACTCATCATATAATTCTTGATAAAAGACTTCTACCCCATTCTTTCGAAAAATCTTCTCTAACAACTCAGTGGTACCTCCATACAGAATAGGCTGAGTTAAAATGCCATCCCCAGATTTTACGACGGATTCCAGCGCTAAGTGTATTGCTGACATTCCAGAGCTTGTAATCAAGCCAAAACCCTTCTTTCCAAGGCCATGCATCTCAAGATCTGCAATCTTCTGAGCAACAGCTTCAACGGTTGGATTCCCATATCGACTATAGACATGAGAGCCTGGTTGATTCATAAATATCTCCATTCCCTCCTCTAATGTATCGAATGCATATCCCGAAGTTGCATAGATCGGTAGCTGGTTAGGGCGACTTGTTCGAGACTCCTTTGAACTTTCAGCACATATTGTTGCAAACTGTTTTATAACTTTGTGGTCTCTTCTCATATTTTTAAGGGTAAAAATAAGGCAAGAAACCAAGTATAATGATAGAAAATAAAGATATAATTCAAGAAGAGACTGAGTTTGAGAATTTAAAGATAATCACTGACCCAGGACAAAGCCCGATTAGGATAGATCAATTCATATTTGACAAGCTTTCACAGGTTTCAAGAAACAAAATTCAAAATGCAATTGCCGCAGAATTAATTACTGTTAATGCAAAAGCAATTAAGTCTAACTACAAGGTAAGACCAAAAGATATTATCAATATTGTATTCCCAAAGCCCCAAATTCCAGAAGACATTATTCCTCAGAATATTCCACTTCAAATTCATTACGAAGATGATGATATCCTGATTATTAATAAGGAACCTGGAATGGTAGTTCATCCAGCGGTCGGTAATTATGACGGAACACTCGTTAATGCTTTAGCTTACTATTTACAAAAAGACAGTGAAAAATCCAACAATGATCGTTATGGTCTAGTTCATCGGATTGACAAAGAAACTTCAGGCTTACTTGTTGTAGCTAAAAATGATTTTTCAGTTGCACATATTTCTAAACAGTTTTTTGATCATACGATTGAAAGAGAATATTTAGCACTTGTATGGGGAGAACCTAATCCACTTAAGGGAACTATCACGGCCAATGTTGGACGCGACCCCAAGAATAGACAGCGGATGTTTGTATTCGATAATGAGTTGGAAGGCAAACATGCCGTTACTCATTATGAAGTTCTTGAATCTTTTTTTTACACTAGCTTAATTAAGTGCAAACTAGAAACAGGAAGAACACACCAGATTCGAATTCATCTTAGACATATCGGCCACACCTTATTTAATGATGAAAAATATGGAGGCGATCGTATTCAGAAAGGAACGATTTATACCAAATACAAGCAATTCATTCAGAATTGTTATAAGATCATGCCAAGATTTCCGCTACATGCAAGAAGTCTAGGATTCATACATCCGAAAACCTTGAAAAAAATAGTTTTCGAAGTTGAACCTCCTGCTGATTTTCATGCACTTCTTGACAAATGGAGAAGCTATACACTGCATCATAAAGAAATCAATTCAAAGGATGAAAAAATTGATTTAGATGAACTTCATAAATTATCCAGATAGATATGTCAGTCACTTCCCAATTTATAATTGACCATCTTGATGAATGGAAAAATGAAATATTAAGCCATTCCATTGACAAACAAAATGCACTAGAACAAGCTAAGTTAAACAATCCTTGGTTTACAGAACTAGAAATTGAACGAATGCTGAATTCTATCTGTAATGAATATTTGGAAAGAGAAAAATTATTGTCCTGGTTTAATTCATATTCTTACGATCAAGTTAAAAGCAATCCCAAAAATATAGCCATCATTGCTGCAGGTAATATCCCTTTGGTTGGTTTTCATGATATGCTCTGTTCAATTATAAGCGGACATTCCACACAAATAAAACTCTCAGAAAAAGATAAAGTTCTTCCAGTATGGATTTTTGACTTATTGACTCAAATAAATCCTAGTCTAAAAGAAAAAATTAAATTTGTTTCTCAAATAAAAGATTTTGATGCTGTTGTTGCTACAGGAAGTGATTTGGCAGGCGATCATTTTAAATATTATTTTGGAAAATACCCACATATTATACGATCTCATAGGAATGGAATTGCACTTCTCAATGGACAAGAATCAACTTCTGAAATAATCCAGCTCGGCGAAGACCTATTTTCATATTACGGATTGGGCTGTAGAAATGTTAGTAAAATTTATGTTCCAAAAGATTATGATTTTATTCCTTTGATAAAGACTTTAGATGAACACTTTAGATATGTTCGGGATCTTACAAAATATTTCAACAACTACGAATACAATCTAGCCATTCACCTTCTGAATAGATCCAAATTTTTACAAGGAGATTCCTGCTTGTTTCTCGAAAGTACATTAATTCCTTCCAGAATAGCCATCGTACATTACGAATACTATGACCATCTAAATATTACTTTTGAAGAAATCAAGAATAGCCTAGATAAAATTCAATGTATAGTTACAAATATACCAACTTCAATACTGCCTTGCCAAAAATTGGGTTCTTCACAACACCCAAGTCTTGCTAACTATGCAGACGATATGGATACCATGAAATTTCTAACTCAAGATATCTATTCTTGGAATGATTAGCAAAAAGGAAAAAGCCATTGAAATTGAAAAAATTTTGAATCAATGCTTTCCTGAAGTAAATGTTCCACTGTTGCATAAAGATTCCTATACCTTACTTATTGCAGTCTTATTGTCAGCGCAATGCACAGATGAAAGAGTCAATAAAATTACACCACTCTTATTTGCAAAAGCTGACAATCCATTCGAAATGGTCAAGCTTACAGTATCAGAAATTCAAGACATTATTAGACCCTGTGGTTTATCACCTACTAAATCAAAAGCGATTCATGCATTGTCACAAATCTTAATTGAACTTTACAAGGGTTGCATTCCTAACAAGATAGAATTATTGGAGCAATTGCCGGGAGTTGGACATAAAACGGCTTCTGTAATGATGGCTCAAGCATTCGGAGTTCCAGCATTTCCCGTGGATACTCATATTCATAGGCTTGCTTATCGATGGGGATTAAGTACTGGAAAAAATGTAGTTAAGACAGAAAAAGATCTCAAGAAATTATTTGATAAGTCTACTTGGAATAAACTTCATTTACAAATGATATACTTCGGCAGGAAATTTTGTCAAGCTAGAATACACAATGCATCAGAATGTCCCATTTGCTCTAAATATGGTAGAAAAGGTTTGTTTAAATAAGTTACCAAAAACTCGCTCATTTCTTTTTTTCTCTCCCGAGCAAGTCCTTTGTTTTATTATCTAAGACAGGTTTTTCTCTTGGTGCATCTTTTACGGATTCCGTTTTCAACTTACTAATAAATTTCCATTGATTTTGGGAGTATTCAAATGCTTCGTAGGATCCATCAGGAAAATAATTCTGTATTTGAGGAGCTATCGGGTCTTGATAATTGATGATATGGTCATAGACAATCATGGAATCTAATTCTTCATACCTTAATTGACAATTAACAGATTGACTGTATTTAATGATTTGTCTATTATAAGTATGACTTTCTCCATCTTCATCTTTTATATCAAACACAGGTGTTCCGAATATCAATTCGTTGTTATTGATTTTAACCGTTTCAATGATTTTGAATTTTTCATTATTCTCATTTTGAGCGAATCCAAATAAAACATAGTACTTGTCTAAACCAAATGTTTTTGGAATCAGATAATAGTAGACCGCTCCATACCAATTCGTCGAATTGAATTCTTCCGTTCGAATTCTATTGTAATCTCTAACTTCTCTAGTCAAACTTTCTATCGTACCATCTGATTTTTTTACAAAACCATAGTATTCGAATTGATTATTATCTAATTCACATTGCCAGCTATAAAGTTCGATATTCTGATCTGCGAATTTCAATTTTACAATATTTGGATTCAGCTTTGTATCATCTAAATGCTTACTTTCAACCAGTCGAGTTAAAATATTTAAAGTCTGCTTTGAAGCCATTCCCCTGGATTTACCAAGATGAGCATTAAACATAACATCTGACCAGAATTCTAAACTGTCGTTGCTACTCATTACAGTATTCTGAGCTATAGTAGAAGACAGAATATTAAAGGCACAAATAAGAGTTAACCATATTCTCATATAAGCACTTTTAACGAAGATTAAATGTATTTATTATACTTTTCTACAAGAGATCAGTTTCTCATAATCTGGCTTATCAGATGGAAACTTATGTCTGAATTCAGATATGATTTTACCTTTACTTATTGTAAATATTCCAGGCATTTGAAAGCCATCCCCTAATTGCATACCCCAACCATGTCCTTTAATTATGCCTGTTTCTATCCCTCTTATCCATGATCGAAATCCAAAAAGTTGATTGAAATTAGCTTTTGTAAGTCCGAATGCATCATATAAGTGACATTCAGGGTCTGAAATGTGGTCAAGATTGGAAATATTAAATTTTTTAAAATAATCAAAAGCTACATCTTCTGCGGCCATATGAACTAGAATTATTTCAAAATTTTTGTGTTTCTTGGCTTCGTCAATTCTATGAATTTCAGCAAGAGCTTCCCTACAAAAACTGCAGCCAAAATGCCTTAGAAAAATCAATAGCACTTTTTTTGATTGTGAAATCTCTAATAGATTCTGTCCATTTACAGTGGAAATATTCTCTAATGCCTGAACAGAACTCCTCATAACAGACTTAACAATCTCCGAATAGCTTAGTTTAATTTAACTCAAATTATCGTAAACTCCCATCATGCTCCTCACTTCGACAGCAGATTGGTCAAGCAAGGCTTGTTCACTGGAATCTAATTTAAGCTCAATAATTTGCTCAATGCCATTTTTTCCTAACTTAACAGGAACGCCAACAAAAACATTGCTTAGTCCATATTGACCACTTAGGTGAACACAACATGGAAAAATACGATTCTCATCTTTTAGAATTGCTTCAACCATTTGAGCAGCTGCTGCTCCAGGGGCATACCAAGCAGAAGTGCCCATTAATTTAACCAATTCTCCCCCGCCATATTTCGTTCTTTCAATAATAGTATTTAACTTCTCTGAATCAATTAATTCGGTTACAGGAATACCTGCCACCGTTGTGAACCTAGGCAATGGAACCATAGAATCGCCGTGTCCTCCCATAAGTACTGCCTGAATATCTTTAGGCGAGACCTTCAATTCAGTGGCAAGAAAAGCTCTATACCTAGCCGTATCAAGAACTCCAGCCATTCCGAACACTCTCGTTGGCTTCAAATTACTCACCTTATACGAAGCATAGGTCATTACATCTAATGGATTGGAAACAACTACAATGATAGGATTACTTGAATATTCCATAATTGATCTCGTTACAGAATTGACAATTCCTGCATTAGTACTAATCAAATCGTCCCTAGTCATTCCTGGTTTTCGAGGCAATCCAGCTGTAATTACTACAATATCTGAATCAGCAGTCATCTTATAATCATCTGTTCCTGTTAGCTTTGTAGAGTAGTAATCAATAGGCGCTTGTTGCCAGCTATCGAGTGCTTTTCCTTTAGCCATTTCAGCCTTTATATCAATGAGGACTATTTCATTTACAAAATCTCGATGAGCCAGTACATTTGCTACTGTAGCTCCTACATTGCCCGCTCCTACGACCGTTACTTTAGACATATAAATTTTTAATTAATCAATAAATTCTCTAAGAAAAGGCAAAATTAAGTATTAAATATGGTTTTATATTAAGATTTTTTAGATATTAAAATAAATAATATATAAAGGTATTATCTAGTTTAAAATCTTTAAGAAAGGAAAATAATGTGCAAAAATAGGCTTCATACATTAAGTACAAAGGTTTGAAATAATCGTTATATTATAGGTACATTTTTGTACTTTTGCATGTCTAGAAATACACATATAAAATAAATAAATCATGAATAAGATTCTGATATTGTTAGGCTTAATGCTTATTTTTCAGTCAACGACTCAATCTCAAGTCACTGGTTTCTGTGGTTCAACGGCCTTAGATAATCTCAGTATTAAAAACAGAATGGTTAAAAATAGGGAAGATGCAAGTTTATTGAATATTCGTACAGGGGCAATTAAATACGTACCTGTTACTTATTTTTTAGTAGCAAAATCCGATGGAACTGGTAGAGCAAAATATATCAACATATTGCTTAACCTTTGTGCAATTAATGAGATTTACAAAGATCAAGACATTTCTTTTTACTTAAAAGGTGGAGGCACTGGAATGATAGATGTAAACAATACTCTAATTTATGATGATCCTTCCTCAACTTTTGGAAATGCTGCAATTACACAATTGCAAAATAAAAACAAAAATGCGATCAATATTTTTGTAGCAAGCAAAGCGAATGGAACTAATCTTGGCGTTCTTGCATTCTATAATCCAACCAATGACAATTTAGTTTCTGATTTAAAATATGTTACTGGAACAAGTCCAACAACTCTTGCACACGAAATTGGTCATTATTTTAGTCTTGCACACACTTTTTTCGGATGGGAAAATGATACTTATGACTGTTCTATTCCTACTCCTACTGAACATTTTTTGAATGGACGAAAGGTACTAGTAGAATATGTAGACAGGCTTAAACCTTTGAACAACAATCTTCATTGTAATGAAGCTGCTGATGGATTCTGCGACACTCAAGCCGATTATAATTTTGGATTCGGTTGGTCTGGTGGCTGCACTTGGAAAAGTGATTGCGCTAAAGATCCTGACGAAAATAAACCTATGGATCCTGATGAACTTAATATTATGAGTTATTTTCTTAATTGTTTAAAGACTTTTTCATTAGAACAGAAAGCTGCAATTGCTAGAGATTATGCTAGCTCTGCAAGAAACTATCTAAAGTCTCCTGCTCATATTCCATTGCCCGCTGTTACAGAAGCACCAAAAAATCCTCGTATTGAATCTGATGGATTTAATTCAGTAACCTTCAAGTGGGATGCACCCGCAAATGCTACACATTATATACTTGAATTTGCCACTGTCACTTTATCCAATAGTATGACTTATAAGAATTTTATATTAACGAGAACGGATACTACTTTTACCAATTTAGCCAAAGGAATTAAGTATGCATGGAAAGTTACAGCATTTAATGTCACTAATCCATGTCCGATGAGCACCGGTAATTTGAGTTTCTTTAGTAGTAGTTTCGGTGTTGCAACACAAGATGTTAATAACCTTCTAGCTAATGTGCAAGTATATGATAACCATTCTAACCAATACCGAATTGAAATAGAAGCTAATGAAAAAGATAACGTTAAATTTGAATTATTTTCAATAGATGGCAAATTAATTCATAGTGAACAATTGAATTTAACAACTGGTAAAAATCAATTTACACGAAATTTGATCCAAAGTGGAGTGTATTCATTCAGAATTCACAATAATAAAAC
>JBDSHL010000090.1:0-3511 GCA_039918515.1 Saprospiraceae bacterium
CACATAGGGTCTGGTTTAGGATTGACAATTCCGACAATTTCATAGGTCTTGTCACACCATGTTGTTGGAATTGTAAATGTAAAAGGAGTGATTGTGCTTTTTGCAGGAATGTAATTTCCAGCGCCAGAAATAGTAGCAGCACAGCCTCCATTGCTTACTCCACCTGCCCATGCGTCTCCATCACCCATCATATTGGGATCATTCAAATCATAAGTAGCGCTTGTGCCACAACCACATCCATTGATTGAAAAACTTTGTGTTCTAGATCCAGTTCCTCCACCATTTGTAAAAGCACCAATACTTCGTGCACAAGAACTTTTACTTACATATACTTTTAAGCCAAGTGCACAGACAGAAGAGAAATCATAAGAATAATTGACAGCACTACTTGTAAAGATTACCCAAACAGAATTGGCAGGCAGATTAAACCCAGCACCCACTGCAGTTGCACTACAACCACCTACTGAGGATACTCCTCCAGCAGTAACACTACAGCCACCTCCAATATCTGCATTTTGTCCACCTCCGGTATTGTTACCTGCTGCAAAATCAAAAACAAAATTGCTGGTATTAAATCCACTGCCAGTCCACATAATAATAAACTCGTTATTTTGTTCAACTCCACAAGCATCAATTAAAAAACCCATGAGTTCTGGACAAATTCTGCAATTTCCTCCAGGGGTTATAATATTAGAAGTACCGATAGGTGTGCCTACTCCTTGATATGGATTAAATCCAGCAGTTGAGTTAATATAAAATTCTACTTTACCTCCATTTGGAAGATCGTTGCCTTTAAGATTTATGGTTAATAGATCTCCAACACATATATCACATGAAGGCAAACAATTAGGGATAATGCTGGTGGACTCGAACTCAGGACACTGAGCACTAAGTATATTGAAAATAACTAAAAAGAATAATATTATTAACCTTAGGTAATTCATTTAAGCTAGGTCTTACATACAAAGGTAATGAATTTAAATTTACTCAAAAAATGGATTGAGCCATTGAAAATGTTTGATTATTATTATAAAAAAGCAAGGGAAATAAGATCAATTGAGAGTATTAGTAAATTAGACTTTATAAACTATTCTATGATTATCTTTCTTCTTTATGAAAGTTGAGAATAAGAGGATATATATTATAAAAAATTATGTATACAAAATTGATATTAAGCAGTATATGTATATTTTACTTTATACTTGACAGTAAAGGGTAAAGTATCTATAAATTGTTGTAATTTTATACTTTAAAAAAGCATATGAAACTTTCTGAAAAGATAATTCAAGTATTAAAAAAACAAGGTGATACTTCTGTATCGGAATTGACTTCTCAATTGGAGGTGTCAAAACAATTTATTCATACCGTATTATTAAAGTTAATTGAAGAAAAGAAGATTACCAAATTCGGACGATCCCCTAAGACAATTTACAGGTTGGCGGAACCTTTAGATTCAGATAATTATTCTGATAAAATCGTTTTAACTTCTTCTGAAAAGGCTTATCTTGATCATTCATTTATGCTTATTTCTGAAGCCGGAGAAATATTTAAAGGACAAGAAGCGCTAACCATTTGGTGTAAACAAAGAAAGCTTCCACTTGAAAAAAGTTATCATGAATTTTTAATAACAAAGAAGAAGTATGAAAAGTATTATGATGAACTAGGATTAATAAACAGTCTGGAAAAATTAAAATCGACTCAAGGAATTGGTAAGTTGGCACTAAACGATGTCTATTATGTAGATTTTTATGCCATTGAACGCTTTGGGAAAACCAGAATTGGAACTTTATTGCACTTTGCTAAACAAGGTCAAAGTAAGTCCTTAATGAAAATAATTGTTGATGAAATCAGGCCAAGATTGGAAGCTTTTATAAAGAAAAATAGTTTTGATGCAATTGCATTCGTTCCACCTACGATTAGAAGAGAATTACAAATCATGAAATATCTGGAGACGCATTTGAAAATTAATTTGCCTATTGTAAAGATTGAAAAAATATCTGGTCTTATTCCAGTGCCTCAAAAATCCTTGTCAAAATTAGAAGAACGAATTAATAATGCAAAAAATACTTTTGCTGTCAAATTTAGTTCGCAATATAAAAATCTACTACTTATAGATGATGCTCTTGGAAGCGGCACTACTTTGAATGAAATAGCCGCAAAAATAAAGCAGAAAAAAATAGCGGGACGCGTTACAGGATTTGCAATAGTGGGAAGTTTAAAGGGATTTGATGTTATATCAGATATGTAACTAATACCAATGTGAAATTAAAGTTAGTCAAATGCTTTTAGGTTTGATACCGATAGAAATTGTAATTCTAAATTATTTATCGGTCTATTTTATAATTCTCGTCGGTAATAATTATAATAATCGTATTCAATGGGTATAATCATTAAAAAAAACTATTACAAATTCTCAATAATTAAAGAGGTTGATCCGCCTCCACCATTACAAATTGTTGCTAGGCCGTATTTAGCATTATTTTGTTTAAGAATTTGACTCAAACTGACCAATATTCTTGCTCCAGATGTTCCGATAGGATGTCCTAATGACACAGCACCTCCATTGACATTTATTTTATTGATATCCAATTCAAGAATTTTAGCAAAACCCAAAGGGACAACTGCAAAAGCTTCATTTACTTCAAAATAAGAAATGTCATTTATCTCTAATCCTGCTTTTTTTATGGCTGCCGGTGCTGATATTGTTGAAGAAGTAGTAAACATCTTGGGTTCTTGTTCTCCATCAGCATAAGATACAATTCTGGCCATTGGAGTAAGATTATATTTTTTTAAATAATCTTCACTAACAATCACTAAAGCGGCAGCGCCATCATTTAATGTTGAGGAGTTGGCAGCAGTTACTGTACCATTTGGCGTAAATGCAGGACGCAATCCAGCGAGTTTTGAAAAATCTACTTTCTTATATTCTTCGTCTTCAGAAATAGAAATGGGCTCTCCTTTTTTTTGTGGAATAACAACCGGTGCAATTTCATTTTTAAATTTGCCTAGAGCAGTGGATTCAGCTGATTTGGTATAAGATCGGATAGCATAGTCATCTTGTTCTTGTCGGGAGATATTTAATTTTGCCGCTGTTTCATCACCACAAACACCCATAGCTGAATGATCATAAGCGTCACTTAAGCCATCTTTCTGTAATCCATCAACAATTTCAGTTCCACCAAATTTATTGCCCCATCGAAGTGAAGGAATGTAATAAGGAATATTAGACATGCTTTCCATTCCTCCTGCGACAATGGCATCGGCCATCCCTAATTGTATTGCTTGAGCCGCAAGAGCTACAGACTTAAGCCCAGAAGCACAAACTTTATTAATTATAGTACAATTGGTTTTAACAGAAAGATTAGCTCCAAGGGCAGCTTGTTTAGCAGGTGCCTGTCCAAGATTGGCTGATACTACATTTCCCATATAGACATCTGTAATTAATTGTGGATCAATTCCTGATCTTTCAACCGCAGCAGCAATGGCAATAGATCCTAGTTTTGTCGCAGAA
>JBDSHL010000091.1:0-9563 GCA_039918515.1 Saprospiraceae bacterium
GCTCTCAAAATGCCAATACTCACAGAATGTTCCCCCCCAAAAAAAGTAAGCAACTTACCAGAAGTAAGAAGACTAAGAGTTTTTTTATACACCTTCTTCACCATTTGTTCAGGTGTATCTTTTTTTACATTTAATGGTTTTTCCAAACTTATTCCATGTCGATATGGTTCACTTCGAGTCTCGATATCATAAAGTTCCATATTCTCTGAAGCAAATAAAAAGGCGTCGTAACCAATGTCGGCTCCTTTGCCCCATGTACTCGTACCATCATAAGGTATAGAAGTTAATTTTACTGCAGACTTATTTGGATGAGCAAAAGAAGTTGGTATCCCTGCGTAGGTATTGGTTTGAAGTTTATACTTATTCTTCATTTGGAAATTTTAACGAAATAACCTTAATTAATGTTCTAATTATATCCTAATATTTTCAACATATCATGAGCATTCTGTTCATCATTGTAGACCCAATCAATGAGATTGCCATAATCATCTCTATCTACGATAATGTGTTTAGGTGAAGGGATTAAACAGTGCTTGATACCTCCATATCCTGACAAGGCATCTTGATAGGCACCGGTATGAAAGAAACCAAGGTAAAGTGGTTCTTTATCTTTTCTATCGTAAGCAGGTAGAAATAATTGTTGATTCTGTGCTTCATAATTATAATAATCCGAATTGTCACAAGTCAATCCTCCAATATTCACACGACGATATTCATTGTGCCATTTGTTGATGGGAAGTAGAATAAATCTTTCCGCAATTCCCCAACAATCTGGTAAGGTATTCATCAATGAATTATCTACCATATACCAGATTTCTGAATCATTCTGTTGCTTCTGTTCCAAGATTGAAAAAATACTAGCACCACTTTCTCCAACGGAATATTTTCCGAATTCAGTAAAAATATCTGGTTCATCAATATCATCTTCATCACAAGCTTCTTTAATAAGCTTTACGATCTGAGAAATCATGTATTTGTAATCATATTCAAATCCTAGAGAATTTCGAATAGGTAAGCCTCCACCAATATTGATGGCTTTCAAGGATGGAAATTGTTTTTTTAATTCAATATAGATCTTAATACCTTTTTTTAATTCTCCCCAGTAATATGTAGTATCTTTTATACCAGTGTCAATAAAGAAATGCAACATGTACAATTCGAACTTGGATTTTTTCTTAAATTTTTCATTGCAGAAAGAAACTATTTCAGAATTTCGAATGCCTAATCTTGAAGTATAAAACTCGAACTTTGGTTCTTCTTCCGTAGCAACTCTTACTCCGACCTTACACTTCTTTGTTATCATTTGCTCATAGAAATCCAATTCATAAATGTTATCTAGAACGGGTATAACATTTTTAAATCCATTGTTGATGAGGTTGGCTATGTTTTGAAGATATTGTTTGGTTTTAAAACCATTGGTAATGATAATTCTTTCTTTATCTATTTTGCCATTTTTATATAGACTAAGAATGAGATCTATATCGAATGCCGAAGAAGTCTCCAATTGCACATCGTGTTGTAAGACTTCTTCAAGTACATAAGAGAAGTGACAACATTTCGTACAATAGCAATAATAATACTTGCCGTTGTAAGATTCCGACTTGATTGATTTGTTAAATAAGTTTTTAGCTTTTTTAATTTGATCCCCAATTTTGGGAAGATAGGTCATCTTAAATGGCGTGCCATGTTTTTCAATCAAATTCATGATCGGAATTCCATTGAAAATCAATTCATCTTTCTCAAGATCAAATCCATCCTGTGGAAAAAAATAACTTTGGTCAATGAGGTCAAAATATTTATTGTGCATGTTTGATTCAGGATTGTTTAGTAATAAATAGCTTTACCTTTTAGAACAGAAAGTAATTCCCTTATTAAGGATTTTGAGAGTATTTTTTTGAAATCTAATCAATTCTTTAGATAGCCATTGTTGTACCAGCAGGTAAAAATCTTTATTGTAGTATCATCTAATTTAGCTGCTCCTTGAGGCATTGGGCTACAACCTGAACTATGATTAATTCCACAAAGGAATTTATTATTAGATCTGTCTAAATAAGCTTTTGCTGGAGCATAATTTGAAAAATCTACGCCACCTGAACGTGTGGTTTGGTCATGGCAACCAACGAAAGCACAAGAAGCAGTCAAAAAATCTCCTACTATTCCATCATAGGTCGCAACTACCCCTGTACATTCATTAGTCATTGGATCATCTCCACATTGAGATAAGGTGAGACTCGAAAAGACAATCAGACTAAAGTAAATCATATTCTTCATAATATTATAATATTTGGCGCAAATTTACAAGGACTTTTGGATTGAAGAGGATAAATTAGTATAAATGATTGTAACTAATCACGTAAGTTTACCAGATCAAGCATAAACAACGTATGAGCTCAAGACTTTTTAGGAAAAAACCGATATCTCAGGTTGGTTCAGACCACGATTCTGAACATAAGTTGCATAAAGTATTGAAACTAAGAGACCTAACTGCCTTAGGCATTGCGGCAATTATAGGCGCTGGTATTTTTAGTACGATAGGCAAAGCTTCTTTTGAAGGTGGTCCAGGGGTAGTATTCTTATTTATATTTACAGCCATTGCGTGTGGTTTTGCAGCATTTTGTTATGCGGAATTTGCGAGCATGATTCCTGTATCTGGCTCTGCATATACCTATGCATACGTTGCCTTTGGAGAATTAATGGCTTGGATTATTGGCTGGGCATTAATTATGGAATACTCTGTAGGCAATATTACCGTTGCCATTTCCTGGAGTGATTATTTCTGTGGATTTCTGAGCAATATGGGTATAAATCTACCTCAATGGGTTCAAATGGACTGGTTCACTGCACATCAAGGATTTAAGGATGCCAGTGAAGCAATAGCTTCAGGAACTAAATTAACCGATTTACCAGACCAACTTAAGTATACTTATCAAGCGTATAGCCAGGCGCCAACACTAGGGTCCTTCCATTTTGTAGCAGATCTGCCTGCATTATTGATAATATTTATTATATCTCTTCTGGTCTATATTGGCATTAAAGAAAGTAAAAATGCCAGTAACATTATGGTTTTGGTTAAATTAGCCATTGTATTTCTAGTGATTATAGTTGGAGCTTTCTATGTACAAACAGGCAATTGGAGTCCTTTTATGCCCAATGGTGTAGGAGGAATTCTTAAAGGAGTTTCAGCAGTTTTCTTTGCTTATATAGGATTCGACGCCATATCAACAACTGCTGAAGAATGTGAGAATCCACAGCGGGATCTTCCAAAATCAATGATGTACTCGATAATTATCTGCACTATATTATATGTTCTTATTGCATTGGTCCTTACCGGTATGGTTAATTACAAAGAGTTGAATGTTGGAGATCCTCTTGCTCATGTTTTTGACAAATTACACCTCGATTGGATTAGCGGTCTTGTAGCTGTAAGTGCAATTTTTGCTATGGCAAGTGTTTTGTTGGTCTTTCAGATTGGTCAGCCGAGAATCTGGATGTCAATGAGTAGAGATGGACTATTGCCACCTATTTTCAAAAAATTGCATCACCGATTCAAGACTCCATATTTTGCTACAATAGTGTCAGCAATTGTGGTTGCGATTCCAGCATTATTCCTTAATCTTACAACCGTAACCGATTTGTGTAGTATAGGTACACTTTTCGCATTTGTTCTCGTATGTGGAGGATTGTTGATGTTGCGAAAATCTAAAGATCTTCCAGAATCAAGATATAAAGTACCTTATTTTAATTCTAAATTCATTATACCCATTGCGGTTGTTGCTTCAGCATATTTCATTCAAACGAAGCACCATGACCTTGTAACTAATTTTTTAACCAATGAAAAAGAAGTGGTTAATATTGATACCATTTTAAGCAATTGCGACACGAATCAGATTCACGACTTGAGTAATTATGCTATGTATTATCATGGAAAAGATTGGGTAGCTGCTGGAGCAACTTTGGAGACCTATCTTAAAAGTCTAGATGAAACAGAATTCAGAAAAGCCTTCGTAAGAAATAGCATAAAATATGAAAGTTTTTATGAAAAAGATTGGGATAAATATTATTCAAAAATTCCTATGTGGATTTGGCTTATTAGCTTATTTATTCTAACCATACTTGCTTTTTTTAATAATTTATCGCTCATTCCTTTATTGGGAGTGATTAGTTGTCTGTACATGATGGCACAGATTCCTTTACAAAATTGGATAGGCTTCGGAATATGGTTGGTAGTAGGATTGATCCTGTACTTCTGTTATGGGTACAAGCATAGCAAGTTAAATTTATATCGCGGTTAAGTCGGTTTTGGTACTCAATTTTAATAAGGAAATAATTTCATCAAAAACGCCTTCCCATCCTTTCCATTCTGCTTGATAATCAAATGAACTATTGTGCCAGATGAGATGAAATTGGCCTTGGAATTTCTTACAATCATGAATAAGTGTTTCGATATTTTGGATGGTTTCTGCAGGACTATATTTCATTTGTTGTAAATAGGTTCTATCCATTGCTTGAACAGGTTGGATAATAAGAGAGCTCACTTGATTGGCTTCTACATCAAAAAAATGATAGGGGTGACAGGTTCCCGTTCTGAATCCAGAATGATCTGCATAACATATGCTATAATCTTTCTCAAATCCCAAGGATATTAAATGTCTATAGGTTTCAGGATTTTGTAATCGTAGGAAATGTTGCCTACTCATGGTTACTGACTTTCTCAGAATTTCTTCAAGTTCGGATTTCTGTGATTTGATCAACTTGACATCATTCTTCGAATCGTAGGAAGGATGAAGTCCAATGAAATACTTGGTTTTTAAATCTTGTAACAAATGAGTATAAGATTTAAACTGAATAGAATGTGTTGCATCTAATTCATTGTTTGTTTTACTTAAAATAAAAAAAATGAGTTGTTCTTTAAGTAAATTGAAACTATCCAAATATTTATAAGTATCAAATGGATCTTGTGTATCTAATAGAATTGTATTATATCTATTTTTAAATTCTTTAAAATTAAAACTCAACAAAGATTTCGCCATTCCACCAAATTGATTCCAACTAGACTTGTGCTTGTATTTCCAAGCTTGGTCAACATCAATTCCAATGGACCAACGGAATTGGGATGTTCTAATGAATTTTGTGCCGTACTTAATATTTATTTTATCAATAAAAATATTGACCCACTGATCGACAAGGGGATTTGTAAATTCTTTGTTCTCATACAAGCAAGAATATTGAGCAAGAAATCTTCCGTGTTGATCTCGATTTAAATTAGATCTTTCTTCATAATTGGTCAACATCCAGAAAATGGCTGTAAAAATATCGAATCCTAAATCATCTTCAACCACAGAAGGAAATAAAACGCATTGATGATTGAGATAAGTTATTGAAGGGAAGGGAATCTCATGAATGGAATTAAAAAATTCTCTGTTCTGAATAAATAATTCTGGTTCTAAAATCCTTAAATTGGAATAGTTTATTTTAGGAAGTTTGGAGTTTAGATAATCCTCTTTCGAATGTATTACAATAAATTCTAATTCCTTGAACTGACTTGCAATAAAATCTAAGACATATTGGAAGCCATTAGATGCTTTTTCACAATAAATAGAGACCTTGTTCATAGAAAATTGCAAATTTAACAGCGGATTATTTGAAAACTACATATATTGAGTCGAAATATGAATTTTAAGTCATTTATAGTCTTATTCTTAGGCTTTTCAATGGGCTCATTGATCAGTGCTCAGCAAGTTGAATTGCCTCAGACGGTTCGTAAGGGAATTATCTATAAGAAGGAAAGAAGCTTTATTGCAGCCATTCAGACCAATGGATATTATTTCGGATATTCTCTTGGTAAAATCGAAAAATACTACCTTACCAAATACCTATATTTCGATTTTGGCCACCTTAAAGATTCCAGAGAATTTAAGATTAATCAGGCCTACAATACCAATGGCTATTTGGGAAATTATATCTATGGTAAGCAGAACGACCTATACAATCTCAGGGTAGGAAAGGGATTTACAAGATATCTCTCCGAAAAAACGAGACGCAAAGGAGTAGCTCTTGGGATAAAACTTGAGGGAGGTCTCCTTCTTGGGATTTTAAAGCCTTATTATATTCAGGTTAAAGAGAACATTGACAATATATTTACAATTGTGGATCTTAAATATAGCGAAGGAAAAAGAGACATTTTCTTAGATAAGGATCGAATACTTGGAACCAGTGGCTTTGCTAAGGGACTCGGTGAATTGAGAATCTTACCCGGAGGATTTGGGAGGATTGCCATAAGTCTTGATCCTGGAGCATTTGAGAATACTGTGAAAGCTATAAATTTTGGTTTGAGTCTAGATGTTTATTCTAAGAGAGTACCGATTCTTGCGTCAGTGAGGAATAAATTTCTTTTTGCCAATTTCTTTCTGAATATACAGTTTGGGAGAAGGCATTGAAGAGCTAAAATTTAACTCATTATATTCGAGTTAATTCGGTGGCTCAAGAATAATTATTGAAAAGCTTGAATTGATATTAAGTTTGACTTATATAATTTATCTTTGAATTAAATTGTAAGATTAATTCACACGAAACCTCCCCCGTATGAAAAACACTAAAATATTTTATTTATTACTTTTTTTTGTACTAAATAATTCAAACCATTTAATTGGTCAAGTAAATTTTAAGCATACATTATTTAGTGTATTAGGTAAGACACTTAGACCTGTATACTTAAATGAGGATAGCATTTTCATAAGAATGGATGGTCTAGGTGGACAATTTATTATACCAAATGCTTTTTCATCAGACACTTTAATTTCTTATTTAGATTATAAGCAATCTATTTCTAATATACTCACCTTAAGAGATCGGGATTCAAATTATTATAATTTTACGTATGAAACAAATGTAAGTTTTTGTAGGGACTTTGGTATTAATGATTATGTAATTCTTGAAATATTAAATAAGAAGAGAGAATTGAAATTTTTAATTCCTACTCATTTAATTGGTTCAGAAGTAAGACAAAGTAGCACACAGTTGATAGAATTTGGAAAATATCGATTATTTAATTTCAACAATCAAACGTGGTTTCTAGATACCAAAAATAATTTGTTCTCAATTGTTAGTTACTTTATTAAAAGTGGAAAAGTGATCAATAATAGGATCAGGGCAATTACTGAATATGGTCTAACTGATATTGATTCTTCCTTAAATATCGTTAAAAAATATCCATCTTCTCATTATATTTTAAATAGTATTGAGGAATCTACGAATTTATTGGTAGATTTTTACCAGGACACAATTTCACTTATTAATTTAGAAACCCTAGACACCATTAGGAAATTAAGTGTCAAGGGATTAACTTCATCCAAGGCATTTGTTGATGATTCGTTGATATTTGTATTTCATTCAGAATATAGACCTATTGAATACTATGACGTTTTGAATACATATGATTTGAACTTAAGTCTTATTAGAAAAGATACTTTTGATTTAGGATATTCAAATCAAACCACAGAAATATTATTAAAAAAGCATCATTTCATTATTAATGCTTATAATTATACTTACCCTAGTATTTTTATTGTTCCGACGGATAAGATTAATTTAATTCAATTGCCGAAGCTCAAAATAGTTAGCTTGACAGGAAGTATTGATACATTAAAGCCTTATAGGTATGGTCCATGTAGTGTTTACGAACTAATGTTTAATTTAAATTTAATTATTAAAAACAATGGGAATATACCCATTAACAATTTTATTTTAAAATACTCAAAGATTGGTCCATTAGATCATTTTAATTTTGATAACATTCGACAAGAGGGCTATATAATACAACTACCTAAACCACTTCTACCTGGGGATACTACTTTATACAATAGTAAGTTTTACAATTATGTTTATAAACCGAGTGAATTTAACAATTTTGTGAATACAATATGCTTTACCATTCCCGCAGTTAATAATGGAGTAAATGGTCAAGAACATTATGAAAAATGTATGGAAAGAATAAGTTTAACGAGCAACATTGGAAGGAATTTAAAATTAGACATTTATCCTAATCCTGTAAAGGAAAGACTTTACTTAAGGTATGCCAGTAATTTAATTGATTTAAAAGAAGTTAAGATATTTGATACATCAGGAAAGTATTATTCCTTAGTAAAAAAAGAAACTAATAATGGATTAGAAATCTTAACACAAGGATTAATGCCAGGACTTTATTTTGTGCAAGTAATAACAGATATTGGATTAAAAACAGAGAAGTTTGTTGTGGAATGATATTGAATAATAAAAATGTGGTGTTCAAAAGAGTTTAACAAATTACAACCATTACAATAAAGAAAAGCTCATGATTAAAGCCAAAGCAATTCTTGATATAAAGCCTTATTCAATTACGTGTTCATTTAATAATGGTGAGGTTAGACGTCTGGATGTAGAAAAAGTTCTATCCAAAGAGAATAAATATGTACAAGAAATTTTAACATTACCCATTTTTAGTCAGGCTAAAATTGGAGAATTTGGTGAGTTATATTGGGAAGATGTAGCTAAGATGAAGGATCTTAACGGGAATGAAATTCCTTGTGCTTTTGATCCTTCTCCAGAATTTGTTTACTTTCATGCAACTCGTGTTGGTTAGCAAGAACTTTTCAAAAACGCTACAATAAATTTACCATAAGTGAGGGATGTCCACTTCGCTACCATAATAATTGTTCATCCTTTAGTAAGAATTGATCATTCATCAATTTCAGACATTAGTCGTCCTTTCCCTTTTCCCTAACTAACTTCTACAACCAAATATCTATAGCCTACTACCTACAGCCTAACACCTTCAGCCTATTGCCTACAACCTTACCCCTAAAAAAATTCATAGTTCATCATTCATAGTTCATAATTAATATCTCATATTTCATCACTAACTTTACATCATGTTAGACCTTCCACTTGTCCAAGAACCATCACCCAAGCAAAGAAAACCAGATTGGCTTCGTGTTAAGCTACCTATAGGAGAGGAGTATCGCAAGGTTCGCAATATTGTTGACGAATTCAAATTGCACACCATTTGTCAAAGTGGCAATTGTCCAAATATGGGTGAATGTTGGGGAGCTGGCACAGCAACTTTTATGATTTTGGGAGAGGTGTGTACCAGATCTTGTAGTTTTTGTGCTGTAAAAACTGGAAAACCTAAAGAATATGATGAGGATGAGCCCAATAGAGTAGCAATGGCCATTCAACTTATGGGAGTTAAGCATGCAGTCATAACTTCTGTGAATCGCGATGAACTCGCTGATTCAGGGGCTGAAATTTGGTATCAGACTATAGTCAAGACTAAGGACTTATGCCCTGAAACTACCATTGAAACGCTCATACCGGATGTCAAATCAAGGTGGGAAGCACTTGAACGAATGATCAGTGGGGGGCAAGAAGTAGTTTCACATAATATGGAGACGGTGGAAAGACTTTACAAATTGGTTAGACCTCAGGCTAAATACACGAGAAGTCTTGAGCAGATCAAACAAACCAAAGAATATGGCAAAAGAACTAAATCGGGTATAATGCTCGGCTTAGGAGAGACAAAGGATGAA
>JBDSHL010000092.1:0-7673 GCA_039918515.1 Saprospiraceae bacterium
TGTGCTCTTTCTTCAAAAGCTCGATAAATAATTCCTGAACCAATCTGGTCATATAAATAACCGGCAGAAAATTCCATTTTATCAACTTGTTTATTGATAAACCATCTACCCAAACCATTTGCAGTATAAGAATTGTTTGGATTTAATAAATTTGAATTATTAAAAAAATCATATCGCAATCCTACATTGAATCCGGAATAAGACATATTTAAATTAATCCAAGTTTCTGTACCAAAAAGTTCCTTATCATATTGAGGAATATTTGCTGCACCTATTTTGGCATCTCTCAGAAAAAGATTTGAGTTATTTTGAAATCCACCCCACACCGATAGGCTCTCTTGAGCAGTCATGTAGTTAGATATGCAAAATGTAATTATTAAAAAATATTTAGACATTTGGTTAATCATTAGTTAAAATTCTTTCTAGGCGTGAAATTAGTGGAATTAATCGATCAATTTTACGTCTTAAGTATAAATATTAATAATGAAAAGTAATTTTGTTTATTCAGTTTTATTTTTACTGCTTTGTTCGTTTGTAGAAGCCCCATCACAAAAATTTCCTTCTTTAGCGCTAAAGACTCTTGAAGGCCAGAATTATTCTCTCGATAAGGCTTTTGCTAAGAATAAACTTACTATTATTGATTTTTGGGCAACTTGGTGTGGGCCATGTAAGAAAGAACTAGATGCCATAAAAGGGCACTATGCAGATTGGCAAAAACTGGGAATTGAATTAATTGCGATTTCCATTGATGACAGCCAACAATTAAATAAGGTAAATCCAATGGCTCAACAAAAATCTTGGAATTACACTATACTTTCTGACGTTAACAAGCAAAGTCTTTCAAAATTGGGATTCAGTTCAATTCCTCAAACTTATATCATTAACCAAAGGGGAGAAATTGTCTATTCACACTCTGGATATACTCCTGGAGACGAAAATGAACTTGAATCAAAAATTAAAGAATTGTTGAAATAAACCGCTGTTTATTAATCGAAATACGGAGAATAATTGGTATTTTTTTAGACATGAAGAAAAAAATAAAAGCCTGAAAATTGAATTTCAGGCTTTTTTATGTGGTACCCCCAGGGATCGAACCAGGGACACCAGGATTTTCAGTCCTGTGCTCTACCAACTGAGCTAGGGTACCAATTTCCACGCTTTAACACCGTTAAGGTCAAAAAGGGAGGCAAATATAAAATGATTTAAGTCGTATTTCCAATATTTTTGCACTCTATGCCTTATAGATTTTTTCTTATCCCAATTATCGCCATACTAATGGCTTATCTATGCTATATCTTCTATAATGATAAAGATCCTAATGGAATCATTTTAGTAGGCTTAGTATCTGTTGCGGTATGCATAGTGGTTTTTCAACATCAAATTAATAATTGGTTTTGGATAGGCAAGACTCAAGACTTAGATCAAAAAGAGAAGGATTGGATAGATGTACATTTACCATACATTTTTGAATTAAGCATAGGAGAAAAAAATGAATTTTACAGAGAGCTTGCAAGAATTTGTCAGTTGCATGAATTTATTCCAATGGGCAATTTTAAAATCCATGAGGAAATAAAATGGATGTGTCTAGGACCAGCTATTAGGCTTAAAATTTATAGAGATACAACTTTATATCATCATTATAAAAGAACTGTAATTTATCCACATCCGTTTCTTTCGCCCGAAATGGATTATATCCACATTTCTGAAACATATGCTGAAGATGGCGTATTGATTTTTTCAGCGGAACAATTAATGAACTGTCATTTACTTCATAATGAGTATTTCAATCCCGCGCTATATGAATGGTGTAAATTGTTCGTTGATGCACATTCAAATAAAGTAAATTTAGAAGATTTAAATATTGCGAATCTGGATGAATCCCAATTAATTAAACCTTCATACGAAACCATATTGCAATGGATGGGACAATCTAAATTAGATGTAAAATCATTGTTTGTATATTTGTACTTATGTAACCCTACATCAGCAAGAATTAAATTTCCTGAACTTGCAACTCAGATAGAATCAATACTTACATAGTTGTTCTATTCATTTACCATCTTAATAGATAAAAAGATATGAATGCTTTATGTTCGTATAATTAATTCTCATCATTTTCAAAACAAATAAACAAATAAGGTTAAGAATAGAGTTCATTATCAAGCTAAGGCAGACAAAATATCACAATAATCAATTCTTGATTTAAAATTAATAATCTATTGATCCTAATTCAATTGACGTCATCGCAAGCAGAGTAAAATTTTATTTTCTGAAGACCTTGAAGTGATTAAAATAATCACTGTATATAATGTGGGATAGAATTTTTAGATTTGCATAAATAGTTAATGAGACAAATTGAATGAATAATCGTTGGCAATTGATATTGGGTTCAGATGGAGAATCAGAAGAAGTTCTCTTAAGTGCTGAGGAAAAACAAATAGAAGACTTACTTAAAACAGCATATGGCCAAGGCAAACAAGGCGGGTTTGGAAAATCAGTCCATAAAATTAGAAAATGGTTAGATGGAATTAGAGTACACTTTTCACATGAAGTGGTTAGTGTGATTCAACAGGATGTACTTGAAAGACAAAATGCGAAAGAGATGCTACTTGAACCTGAGTTGTTGGAAAAGATTGAACCAGATATTCAACTAGTTTCAACGATACTTAGTTTGCAACATTTATTACCGGAAGCCACAAGAACTGTAGCTAGAAATTTAGTTGCAAAACTGGTAAGGAAAATTGAAGAGCAATTAAAAACTAATTTGATAACTTCAGTAAGAAATGGTTTAGCAGGGCAATCTAAAAAAGTAAGTCCTCAATCAGCTAACATAGATTGGAAAAAAACAATTGGGAGGAATATTAAATACTATGATCCAACTTTAAAGTCAATAATACCGAATAAATGGTATGGTTTCAAAAAAGGCTATAAACTTAAGGAAGTAATTTTGTTAATAGATAAGAGTGAATCAATGATTGATTCTACCATATATGCTTCTATAATTGGATCAGTTTTGGCTTCCTTGCGTAGCATTAATACACATATTGTCTTCTTTGACACTGAAATAAGCGATGTCACGGGGAAATATCAGGATCCAGTAGATATAATATTCAGTGTTCCTATTGGTGGTGGAACAGATATTGGACTCGGACTGAGATATGTAAATCAAATTATTAAAAGACATTCTGATGCTTTAGTTTTTCTGATTAGCGATTTGGATGAAGGAGGATCCATTGAAGAGTTACAAAGTTCAATTGAAATGCTGATATCAAAAGGAACTCATCTTCAATGCGTATTAGCTCTAAATGATGAAGGTAAGACAGAGTATAATCGCAAAGTTGCGGAGCTATTAACGTCTTATAAAATTCCAGTTTATAGTGCCAGTCCGGAGAAATTTCCAGAAATTCTATGCTGTGAGCTTGAAAAATTGTAAAATTTATGGGTGTTTGAAACATTTCGATGAATTAGTCATCGTTATTAGCAATAAGTGTTAATTAAAAACAAGAATAAAGGTTGAATCTAAACTAGGGACATAGGGAAAATCATAAGAATAGTCATAAGGAGGAGTTATAGGGCACATATTGTTGTTAAGATAAATATATAATTAACATATATAATTGACTTACAAAGAATTATGAAATAAAAGAATGAATGTTTAGTATAAATCTTCCTAATATTTCGTAATTTTGCACTCCTTTTTAGATTACCATATAATGATATAATGATTCAGGATAACAAAACCAAGGTTCTATATATAACCCAAGAAATTGATCCTTATTTAAATATTAACGGAATAGGTGCATTGATTCAAAAGTTACCATCATTTGCACAGCAAAATGGGATGGAAATAAGAATTTTAATGCCGAGATTTGGAACTATCAATGAGAGGAGACATCGGCTTCATGAAGTGGTCAGATTAAGCGGGATGAACATAATTATTGACGATGATGATTTTGCATTAATTATAAAAGTGGCTTCACTTCCTGGATCTAGAATTCAAGTTTATTTTCTAGACAACAACGAATTCTTTAAGAGGAAATTTGTTTTTGAAGATGAAAGTGGAAAGCCATTTGAAGACAATCAGGATAGAATGATTTTTTTCTGTAAAGGGGCAATTGAAACAGTTAGAAAATTCGGATGGCCGCCGGATCTTGTACATTGTCATGGTTGGATGACAAGTTTGATTCCTTTTTACTTAAAAACGGTTTATAAAAATGATCCAGTATTTAAACATTCAAAGGTCATTTTTTCAATTTATGAGAACGAATATCAAGATTCATTCAACGATAGTTTCTATCAAAAAGCGGCCATTAATAATTTGAAAAAAGAGCAACTTCAAATTTTTAAAAATGATGAAAGAGTTATGTTAGAAAAAGGAGTTATTCAATTTGCCGATGGCATCATTCAAGGAGGAGATGAAATAGCAGAAAATCTTCGACTTGCTATTGAAGAATCAAAAAAGCCATTTATTGAAACTCCTAAAGAAAATTACTTACCCAATTATATTGATTTCTACAAGACTTTTTTATCCTAAAGAAGCGTTTAAAATATATGATAATAACCAAAAGCATTTTATTCAATTATAAATCATTACTCTTTACAGTAATCTTTTTACAAATTTCATTAGAATTTTCTTGCAACAAGAGCTCTACCCTTGGTTCTGATTTACTTTCAAATGAATGGATTAATGCACAAGGTGTTGATACCTTTAGTATGACTTCAAGTTCTTATATTCAGGATAGTTTAATATATGGAAGTCCAGGATTTCCTACAACATTGTTTGTTGGTAAATTAGAAGATCCAATTTTTGGTAGCTACTATTCCGAAATGTATAGTCAACTTTATTTTGGATTAACCAAAGAGGTAGGATTTCTTAACAGTACTATAGATTCAATTGTACTAAGTATTCGTTATGATACGTCGGCTTTCTTTGGAGATCCTGATGGATTGCAAAGTGTTCATGTTTATCCATTAATTGATTCGTTAGATTATAGTAAGATTTATTATAAAGATGTCAAACTTAATTATTCCAGTATGGAGTTTGGCTCACTCATTAATTTTAAACCTAATCTAACAGATTCAATAAAGTTTAAAATAAAAGATGTTGAATATGGATATGCGCCTCAGCTAAGAATAAAGCTCGATACATTCAAATTTATGAATTTGATGAGATCATTTCCTGATACAGTATTTAATAATTTGAGTAGCTTTAATAGAAATTTTCCCGGAATAGCTCTTGTATCAGATGCAAATACTTCCTTACTAGGATTATTACCAAATAGCAATGAAAGTAGAATTACCATTTATTATAGTTCAGATACGATTAAAGCACAATTTGTCTTTAGTCTAGGTCTTTCAAGAGTTTCAACGAATCAAATAAATAATCAAGGCAGTAAGGTAGAAAGCTTTGTCAATCACAATGTATCGGGAGATAGCATAGGATTTATTCAAGGGTTTGGTGGGACTGATTTAAGAATTAAAATACCCTATCATCCTGAATGGGCGAATCAACTTGTGAATTATGCAGTGTTGGAAATTGTAAGTCCTGATATATTAGGGGATGATCCAAAAAAATTTAAAAGACCAACATTTTTAAATATTAAAGAACTTAGCAATGGAAAGCCAGTCAATATACTGGATGCCGCTTTTGCATTGTCCTATAACAATTTAAATAGTTATGTGAATTATTTTGGTGGCAGTCCTGTTAAAACCATTTTGAACGGAGAAGAAGTTTATAAATACAAATTTAACATTACTGCATACTTTACTCAAATGAAGAAGGCTAAAGCAGACTTAGATTTGATCATTACGCCCCTGTTTAAGGTTCAAAGCCCAAACAGGCTAATTGTAGGAGGAAATAAAAATAGCAAATATCCTTCTAAGCTAATTCTTGTTTTATCTGATTAAAAACATATTATATTTACACTTAATATGTGTGGAATAGTCGCTTATATCGGAACCAAAAAAGCTTACCCAATATTAATTGAAGGCTTACAACGCCTTGAATATAGAGGGTATGACAGTGCTGGAATTGCTTTAATGAATTCCAAGATAGAGATATATAAGAAAAAAGGTAAGGTTCAGGAGCTGATTGATTTTACTGCAAATCTTGGGTTAAATGCTCCTATGGGAATGGGACACACGCGTTGGGCTACTCATGGAAGACCTGATGATATAAATGCTCATCCCCATTTTTCAAATACAGAACGACTTGCCATTATCCACAATGGAATAATAGAAAATTACGCTACCTTAAAGGAAGCATTAAAAAGATTGGGATGTACTTTCATCAGTGAAACGGATACGGAAGTTCTAGTTCAGCTTATTGAGACCATTCAAAAAACTGAAAATTTAAAGTTGGTAGATGCAGTAAGATCTGCTTTGACTAAAGTTATAGGTGCATATGCTATTGTAGTAATGGATAGCAAAGAACCTAATGTTATTGTTGGTGCAAGAAAATCAAGCCCACTTGTGGTTGGAGTAGGAGAAGGAGAATATTTCATTGCTTCAGATGCAACCCCAATAATTCAATATACGAATAAGGTTATTTATTTAAAAGATGAAGAGGTTGTTGAGATTTCTTTAAAAAATGGAATTCAAGTAACGACCATAAGTAATGAACCACAATACCCTGAAATTCATGAATTAGAAATGAGTCTTGACCAATTAGAAAAAGAAGGTTTTGCTCATTTCATGCTTAAAGAGATCTATCAGCAGCCAATTACCATTGCAGACTGTATGAGAGGTCGACTAAATGCAATAGAAGGATGGGCAAGACTAGGAGGCTTAGAAGAATATGCAAATAAAATATCGAATGCACGAAGAATTATCATTGTTGCTTGTGGTACAAGTTGGCACTCAGCATTAATTGGTGAATATCTGATTGAAGAATTGGCAAGGATTCCAGTTGAAGTTGAATATGCTTCTGAATTTAGATATAGAAATCCAATATTGGGCGCACAAGATGTGGTTATACTTATTTCACAATCAGGTGAAACGGCGGATACATTTGCGGCAGCAGAATTGGCGATTGAGAAAGGTGCATTCGTCTATGGGATTGTGAATGTTGTCGGTTCATCTATTGCCAGATTATGTCCTTCAGGATCATATATTCACTGTGGCCCTGAAATTGGGGTAGCTTCAACCAAAGCATTTACAGGTCAAGTAGCTTTATTAACCTTGATAGCGTTGGTTTTAGGACAACGCAATGGATCAATAAGCAATTCTTATTATCATCAACTAATTGCCGAACTTGCACAAATCCCTGCAAAAGTTAGTCAAGTATTAGCATTGGATAAAAAAATTGCATTTTTAGCAAGTGAGATCAAAGATACCAACAACGCATTATATCTTGGAAGAGGGTATAATTTTCCAGTTGCATTAGAAGGTGCATTGAAACTTAAAGAAATTTCCTATATTCATGCAGAAGGATATCCTGCAGCAGAAATGAAACATGGTCCGATTGCATTGATAGATGAAAAAATGCCTGTTATTGTTATTGCAACAAATCAAAGTGCTTATGAAAAAATAGTCTCCAATATTCAAGAAATAAAAGCAAGGAAAGGACTTGTAATTGCTATAATAGCTGAAGGCGATACAGAAATTAGGAAGATGGCCGATTATTTTATTGAAGTTCCATCAACAATTGAACCTCTAACTCCTTTATTATCTGT
>JBDSHL010000093.1:0-1978 GCA_039918515.1 Saprospiraceae bacterium
CTGTACGACCAAATTTATTTGGTCGATAGAAACTATTAAAAATATTATTCATACACCTGAAAAGTTGAAATTACTCAATTTGTAAACATTTATTTTGTTTCTTCTACATTGAAATAAATTTCACTGCTCTGGCTGTACGACCAAATTTATTTGGTCGATAGAAACTATTAAAAATATTATTCATACACCTGAAAAGTTGAAATTAGTCAATTTGTAAAGATTGATTTATTTTCTTCACAACTTCTCAATTTTAAATGTTCGACGAGATTCCTTGTATCGAACTTGCAATAAATAAATTCCAGAATTCAACTCTTGAACATTTAGTTTTCCAAAGATCAGGTATCCTTTCTTAATCATTTGACCATTCATATTATACAAAGTATAAGGCTCATTCATTGATTTATCTAAGCTTATTAAATTATTGCTTGGATTAGGGTATAAAATATTTATGTCTTTGAATTTATTAATATCACCAACTGCTGTAGAGCTTGCCTTAATGCATTTACAGGAAAAATAGGTAGATTTAAAAAAATTTATGTCATATTTCAATAAAATAACTTGATCATTATTTTCTGATACATTTACTTCTAATAGTTCGACTCCATCAATTAATGGAAAATCAGTTATACTTCCAAAGTTGGAGAACATTGGATTGTTTGTAGGAACTGCTAGACCTGAAGGAAGCAAACTCATTCCTGTAGTATTTGTTCCGGTCCCCCAAGAAGTATCTTGAAGATTAAGTCCAACATTATTATAAGCCCCCTTCCATAACCAGGTTGTGTCTGCTTTAAGATATAGCATTAATTCGTGAATCTCAGAGCGACTTGGAATGCGATATCCTTCAGGACAGATTCCATGAATTCTGTGAGTGGTCTCACCAGAAGTATAACCATCAAAGTTATATAGGTAGCCATACTTCTCAACCAACTTTTCGTCTCCGTTCACTGGCTTGTAATTCTGTGCCTTGACAGCAATGCCTTCTGAATTATGCTTTGATCGGATATATTGTTTGAGCCACACCTGATTGCCGATGGCTACAGTGTCATAAGTGTTGCCATCGAAGTCTCTGACCTGGCTATAACTAAAGCCCGATTGTAATAAAACAAGAAACATTAAGACATACTTCATTTAATAAATTTCTTCTACAACTTCTCAAATTTAAACACTCGGCTAGATTCCTTGTATCGAACTTGCAATAAATAAAGTCCAGAATTCAATTCTTGAACATTTAGTTTTCCTAAGATCAGGTATCCTTTCTTTATCACTAGACCATTCATATTATACAAAGTATATGGCTCATTCATTGATTTATCTAAGCTTATTAAATTATTGCTTGGATTAGGGTATAAAATAATTATCTCTTTGAATTTATTAATATCACCAACTGAAGTAGAGCTTGCCTTAATGCATTTACAAGATAAATAAGTAGATTTAAAATCATTCAAATTGCCATAATGAGACAACAATACTTGATTATAAAATTCTGGAACATAAACACTTAAAATATCACTCCTTTCAATTATTGGAAATTCAGTAGTACTATTGTAATTATAATACATAGGTATTTGAGGAACCGCTAAACCAGAAGGAAGTAAAGTCATCCCAGTAGTATTTGTACCTCCGCCCCATGAAGTATCTTGAAGACTAAATCCAACACTATTATAAGCCCCCTTCCATAACCAGGTTGTATCTGCTTTAAGATATAGCATTAATTCGTGAATCTCAGAGCGACTTGGAATGCGATATCCATCAGGACAGATTCCTTTAATTCTTTGTGTGGTCTCACCGGCAGTATAGCCATCAAAGTTATATAGGTAGCCATACTTTTCAACCAACTTTTCGTCTCCGTTGACTGGCTTGTAATTCTGTGACTTAACCTCAATTCCTTCTGAATTGTGTTTTGATCGGATATATTGTTTAAGCCATACCTGATTGCCTATGGCTACGGTGTCATAAGTGTTGCCATCGAAATCTTTTA
>JBDSHL010000094.1:0-4491 GCA_039918515.1 Saprospiraceae bacterium
GTTTCACATCCAATGGGTGATTTGATGGTTAATTTTACAGAATAAGAACCTTCTTTATAAATATGAGTTGGTGAAATTTCCTTGCTGGTCGTTCCGTCTCCAAATTCCCAAAGGATATCATAAGAAGCATCGATAGGAAAAGACAAATTTTCAAAAAACACATTCAGTGGTTCACATCCAGCAAATAGACTTGGATTCAATACTAACAAAGAGGGAACTGGATAGTAATTAATATTTTTAGTAATGGTGTCAACACAGCCATTGTTATCTGTAATTTTTAAAAGAACATTTTTATTTCCAGGCGTATGGTATACATAAGATGGATTTTCTTCAGTTCCAGTTTTTCCTGGTTCAAATAAATATTGCCATTTTATAATTTGTGATTGGGGAGCAGTCGATAAATCAGTGAATTGAACTGGCCCTGAAATACAAGTGTCATAGGCAAAATTGTAATTGGCGTCAATACCGGGAAAAACGTTTATATCAATGTATGCCGTATCACTACAATCAACGTCTCCTTTATTTAGATACAATATCCCTGTGTAATGCCCAAGATCTGGCAAATTTAAACTTACATTTTTTGTAGTGTCGATTTGTTTATTTCCATTGATATTGAATTCCCAACTATAAGATCTAATAAAAGAGTCTATGGTGCTTGTATTGAATATATTTACAATTTTATTTCCACAGGCATTGAGTACAAATCTATTATTAGATAAAATCGAATCTGCAGAAATTCTCGCGTCAACATTTTTGATGCATTGTATAACATTGAATTGAAAGTCTCTTCTAATGGTCGTTAATAAGATGCCATTCCTATATTCCTTTATGCATACTCCAACAACATATTGTCCAATACTATCAGGCGAGCCAGAGATTAAGCCAGTTATAGGATTAATTTGAACGATTGGATTGCCAGCCATTGGAGCATTGATGGAGTAGAACGGCGTTTTATATAATACTACATTGAACGGAGGTCTGCATCTTGATGGACTTGGCAAGACTCCATCACAGCTTCTTGAATCTCCAGGTAATCCTTTTGTTCCTCTTATTCCTCCAACATTATATGGGGTACAGAATTCGTAGGTTACTTGATCTCCTTCTTTATCAATAGCTGAATGATCAAAATTTATATCCTTTCCAGCGCAAATAATAATTGGGGGAAAATTCTTAAAAGTTGGACTGTTGTTGCATTTATTTTGCGCTTCAGGACTGATCTCAATAGTGTAAGCAGCTCCATTACTACCTGGATTAATGATATTGGTTATTGACTCATTCCGACAACATCTTTGATAAGCAAGAAAATAAGGCTTTTCAATTATTGGGAGTGTTAGAATCCATTCATAAGTACCTTCTTCTACACAAATATCAGGTGGGGTAATTACGCACTTATTATTTGATGCTAGATATCCTCTTTTTATTAAGGGAAATAATTCGGTTGCGATATAGGAAAAGTCAAAATCACTGTTCTTTACATAAATACCAACTTCTGCTTTTTCATCTAATGCTGCACCATCAATTGTGCCACAATCTCTATAGATCTTCATTGTAAACTTGAAAGTGACCAAATTTTTGCCTAAATCAACACCTTCACAAGTATAAAAAATCTCTCCTCCAATAATGTGTTTCGCCATTAAAGTGGAATGGAAGAGTCCCATAAACAATAAGAAAAAGAGAAATTTTGCTTTCATTTAGTATGATCCCAAGGAATTAACGCAAATATTCATGTTTTGATTTCAAAATTAAGGAATTAGTTTTGCAGCGATTTCCAATTAGATTATAACTAAAAATGACGCTTTCGGAAGAAGCTAGATATACAGGATCCCTTATTCTCAAGAATAAATCCATTCTTTATCCTACAGATACAGTCTGGGGTCTAGGAGCCAATATTCATGATGAAGTTAGTGTTCGAAGACTGTCCGAGATAAAGTTGAGACCCGTCAATAAGTCGTTTATACTTTTAGTAGATTCATTAGAAATGCTTAGTCAGTATGTAATAAGAATTCACCCTCGTGTTGAAACAATGCTTTATTATCATGTTCAACCGGTCACAATTATTTACCCAAGAGCAAGAAATCTTCCAGAATATCTACTAGCTGAAGATCAAAGTATAGCAATAAGGGTTTGTAAGGATATGTTTTGCCAAGAATTAATTGCATTTATTGGCCAACCTTTAATTTCTACTTCTGCTAATTATAGTGGAAAGGAGACCCCTTCCAATTTTAGCGAAATAGATCCTTCTCTTCTGGATAAGGTCGATTATGTGGTGCGCCATCGTCAGAATGATAAGTCTAAATCCAAGTCTAGTGTTATCGCACGTTATGATGAAGAAGGTGTGCTTTATTTTATAAGATAAGCTTTTTTCTAAGTTATGTAAGAATGGACTTTATTTCGTTAAATATTTTATTGGTAGCTCCTCGATTATCCTTAATCCAACATTCTATTTTTACTTGAATATTATTTTTTAAGTTGTGATTTTTCGATGCTTGAAGGAGCTTAAATAAATCTTGAGAATTGTTCACTTCAAATCCAATTCCTTGTTCAATAAATTGAATGGCTTCTGGAAATTTTTTATAATGTGGGCCAAAACAAACAGGTGATAAATGAGCAATGGCTTCGAGTGTATTATGAATGCCTTTCCCAAATCCACCACCAATGAAACTTAGGTCAGCATACTTATAAAGTTTAGATAAAATCCCTACCTCATCTATGATAAGAATTTGTTTTTTAACATCAAGCTTCGAATATCGACACGTATGCTGTAAGAAACTATTTTCAATTTCTGAAATATGTAAGGAATCTGGAAGATGCGGCGCGATGATTATTTTCCATGAATTTAAGGAAGGCAAGTCAATAATTTCATGCAATAATTTTATTTCAGTTGACCAAGAACTACCCAGTATTAAAACATCTGAATGAGCAATAAATTGTTCTATTTTTTCTAACTTATAATCGTTATCTCTTATTTGAATAACCCGATCTAATCTAGTATCTCCACACACTTCGATATTGGTAAAGCCTTGTGAATAAAGGAATTCATAGTTTTCTTTGGTCTGCAGAAATAATTGTTCTGCATATCTTAATTCATTCAAAAGGGACTTAAAAATTTTCTTACGCAAATAAGATTGTTCTGACAAATGCATTGAAATAAAAAAATATGGAATCGCCCTTTGGTGTAATTCTTTTAAAGTGTTAAACCAAAAATCGTATTTAACAAAAATCGCAAGCTTTGGATTTAGTAGGTCAAGGAATTGTGTTACGTCGTCTGAATTATCAGAGGGAAAATAACATACTAAATCAGCTAATGCGTAATTTTTTTGTATCTCAAAGCCACTCGGTGAGAAAAAACTCAAACAAATAAATTCATTAGGCTTATATTTTTTAATTTCTTCAATTAAACTTCTGCCTTGTTCAAATTCACCAAGAGAGGAGACATGAATCCAAATACTTTTTTTGTTGTCGGGATTTAATTTCTTTATTTTTTCCTCAAGTTTATTTTTCCAATCTATTCTTCCTTCTTTCCACTTTCGAGCGTCTTTTCGCCAGAGCGAAGCAAGTGAAACAAAGAAGAAATAAAACTTAATGAATAGCCAATAAAGAAACCACATTAATATTCTATCGTTTCAGAATGTCTTTCAAAGAAAAAAGGCAAATACCATCCGATTTTAAATTGCAAAAGAAGATCTTTTCGGTTAATACCAGCTTCAGATATGGCTGTGTCATAATTCCAAGCTCTTCGGTTCTGAGTAAAGCCCAAGATAGACTCAAACCCCGAATAGAAATTAATCTTACCATTATTGGATTTAAATTCATATCCAACGAATCCACTCGTACAGAAGCCATTGGTCAACCTATCTAAACCTAATCCAAAAGTTCCAAAAAATTGTATGGCCGATCTTGAATCATCCTGAATCCGAATCTTATGTTCAAGAAATCCAAGGCCAAGGCTTAATTTAAGGCCATGTTTGAAATTAGAATGTCGATCAAATTGCAACAATTTTCCAATATAGGCATAAGTATAAAATCACCTTTCTTTAAGAGTTACATCGGTTAAAAAGCCATCACCTCCAATAAGTTGCCCAAAATCAGTTCGATAAGGAGCTAGGACATCTTCTTTCACGGAATTGCCAAAGAAATAGTGGAACTTAACTCCATAATCAAGTCCTGATGCTGGATGATAACTTACTCCACCACCTATGAGATTATGAGATCCAAATCTATTGGAAAGAAGACCTGATGCCTTGCCAATCCCTAAATTCAAATCAACAAAAATTCCATTTTTGTTGTAAGTAGGTTTCTCTTGCGCACTTAAAAAGTTTAAACTCAAGAGCGTTAGTAAAATATAAAATCTGCGGTTCATCATTAGTATTTATCGAGGCTAAGGTATGAATTATACCGCTTTGAAATGATATTTAGTCCAATTTTCGCTACTCTCAATTTTTTATAAAGTTAGTCTAGGCGATCCCTAACTAAAAGGTAGGGATAATATTT
>JBDSHL010000095.1:0-6854 GCA_039918515.1 Saprospiraceae bacterium
TAATTCGGAAAATTCTTCTTGCCGTATATACGGCGGATTCCCAATCACCACATCAAAGCCCACAAAATCACCCTTATCATTCAGCACTTCCGGAAATTCAAACCTCCATTCAAAAGCATTCTCAAATATTTTATTTCCCTTTATCTCTTCAATTTCGGATTCTAATTTCTGGGTTTCAGCAGTTATTTTTTCAACTCTCACATTCCAGTCTGTTTTCTCCTTTTTGCTCATTTCAAACAGTTGAGGTACTTGGGTCATTTGAAACAGATCACCGGATAATTTTCTTAACTTCTTTAGTTTAGGATCATTCAGAGAAATTTCGCTTCTGAAATCCGATTTAATGTCGGCAATCAGTTTTTCCATTTCCCTTTTTTGTTCTTTGCTTTCAGCATTTCGATAGGTGTCCACTGCAAGGCGATAACTATCTATGGTCCACTTACTTTTTTTAAGGGCTTGACTCAAATCTGAATCAATGGCAAAACGACTTACTAATGAGTTTCCACATTTTATATTGATGTCAATATTGGGAAGTGTTTCTAATTCCGTTGCGTTTTTGTAATAGGCGTTCTTCAACAACTCAATCCACAATCGCAAGCGGCAAATTTTTACGGAGTTAGGATTAATGTCAACGCCAAAAAGACAGTTTTCAATAATCGTCTGCTTTTCGTGAAAAAGTGTTTCCTGGATTCGTTGACTTTCTTTGTTGCTGGGACTGTATTCGAATAATTCGCTTTCTTCGTCTGTTACAATAAGTTCATCATTCACCACCTCCACTTCATACCGATGCAACGATTTACCTTCTTTGTCTTCTAATATTTTTAAGTCATTCTTTACAGCAATTATTTCATTCAACGCCGACACCAAAAAATGTCCAGAGCCAACAGCCGGATCGCAGATTTTAATTGAATTAACGATCTCATTTGCTTTTTTTCTGGAAATCTTCTGCGGAATAAACTCATAAATATCATCAATCTTGTCAATCTTATTATCTGGCAAATCATTATTCAGAAAGTGTTCATTAAATTTCTGCACTACGGACTTGCGAATGGTTTCACGACACATATACATGGTTATGAATCCCGGTGTAAAGAATGAACCATCTTTATAACCGTTTATTTTTTCGAAGATTAAACCGAGTACGGAAGCATTAATCAATGATTTATTATCCTCCTGAATTTCTTCCGAACCTTCACTTGCAAAATCGTAAGCATTTAAGAAATCGAATAAATAAGCTAAGGTTGTTAAATGTCCTGTTCGCTTTTTGCCTTGGTCGTTTTTGAGAACCGTAGATGAAATAATGGGAATTGGTTTATCATCTTTTAAGTTGCTGATCAATAAAGTTACTTGCTCCATTTCTGTGGGTTCAAATAGCGAACTGTTTAAGTAAGGTACTTTTTCAAATGCCTTTTTTACATCTTGGTTTCTATCCTCATACTTACGAGCCAACACTTGAAAAAACAAACTGTTGAGATCGTCATAGTTTTTTATTTTATCTACACTTAAAAACGAATATGATTTGTCGCCTTTATGATAGGTTATTAATTGGGCTTCTAATAATTTGAGAAATAAAATTCTATTTATCCAAGTAATACTCAATTCAAGTCCTACATTGAATAAGCGTTCTTGTGGTGTGCTTCCAAATTGGCTTGGTCGGTCTAAGCGATTTATTTTGTCTAAACTTTCAAGTTGAATGATGGCATCCTCAAGAATACTTCCTGAATTTCTTTCGCCTTCCTTATTACGCTCAATGAGTTTTTTGCTTCCTTCTTTGGTTTCTGTCAAACCAATAATGTGCAATAACTCGCTATAAAACCTTTTGTCAAGGCTATTGCTGTCGTTGGTGAATGGAAGTTTTAAAAGATGTTCCGCTGAGAGTAGTTTAAATAAAGCAATGAGTGTATTATCGTCGGCGTTGTCAGCATTGCGAAGCGGTTTTTGATATTCTTGCAAATTGAAATACGTAAATTCGATTTCTGACTTTATTTCAGCAATGAATGGTTCTGCAATTTGCTTGTAGAAAAAATCTGTTTTGGTGTCTGCCAATCGCCCACCTTCAAAGTCGTTAAATTGTTTTACTAAATTTTTGTTTTGTGCAAAAAGCCTGTCAAATACCATAGCGTCAAAAATGAACCATTCGTTAATGTTGGTTGCTATAAGATATTTAACTTCGAGATTTTTATGGGTTATTCTTTCTCTCAAATAGTAAAGCACCAATTCTTGAAACGCTTTCGTGTTCAGTTTTGAGATCATTTGCTTCAGGCTATCACCCTCAGCGAATGATTTAATCATTTCTGTTTTGTTGGTCGGCTTTTTTGCTTCAATGATTACGCCAACAGAACTACTAGCATTGTTTCCATTATGAATAACAAGGTCGTTTCGACTTTTGGTATTAATAAAATGGTTGGGGTCATAATAAGTTTTCTTTAAAAAGTCAATGACAAGGTTTTTATGAAACTCTTCCGATTCGGTTTCATTTGTCCTGTTGAGTAACTGAATAAGATTTGTCTTGAAGCGTTCAATTTCAGTCCTATTTGGCTTTACTTTTAGATAGGCTTTGTTTAGTGCTTTTTTTGGCTTCAATCCTTTTATTTCCATTTACTTCTTTCTGTTAAAAAAATAAGAAAAGGAATACATGACATATTCCTTTTTATTTTTATGGTAACTTTGAGTTGATAAAACCACAAATTACTATGGACAAAAGTAAACATTTTTTTGGTCTAGCCGTTTTAGGACACCTAGATTTCCTTAATAAAACCAAAATACAGAAAAGGATTGACAAAAAGAAGAAGTAAAGTAACTAAGAAAATTGAATAATACCAAATTTTAATGGGAGCTTACATTTATAAAACAACAAATAATATGCAATCCATTGATTATCAATATGATATTAATGAATTATTAGGATTTTCTATCTTTCGGACAAAAAATGATTATACGCTATAAGATATTTTAAATTACTTGCAAATATTGATTTTATTCAATGGTTAGCGGCATGACGATCGTGCGAGATTTTTAAGACAAAACATTGTGTAGGTAAGTGTTACCGTAGGTTATATCCTCTGTCGGGGAGAAGTTTGCTTTTTTTCAATTATGCTTCTTCATATCAACTTTACTAATCTATTTTCATGTTTTGTATTCGCACTGCGTTTAAGATTGCCAATAGTGCTACACCAACATCGGCAAACACTGCTTCCCAAAGTGTAGCTATTCCTCCTGCACCCAGAATTAGTACGATAACTTTTACTCCGAATGCAAATGAGATATTTTGCCAAACAATTTTCTTAGTTTCTTTTCCGATACGAATCGCAATAGGAATTTTTGAGGGTTGGTCGTTTTGAATTACGATGTCGGCTGTTTCAATTGTTGCATCGCTTCCTAAACCTCCCATTGCAATACCTGCATCGGCTAAAGCTACTACGGGAGCATCGTTTACCCCATCGCCAACGAAAGCAATTTTGCGGTTTTCGTTTTTTAGTTGTTGTACTTTTTCTACTTTATTTTCAGGCAATAAATCTCCGTAGGCGTTATCTATATTTAATTCTTTGGCAACTTTATCAACTACATTTTGCTTGTCGCCACTCAGCATTACAGTTTTTATATTGAGTTTATGCAGGGCTTCAATGGCTTGCTTTGCATCTTCTTTTATTTCATCAGCAATAGTGATGTGGCCGTGATAATTATTATTGATGGCAATGAAAACAATGGTGTCGGAAATATTTTCTAGCTTGATGTCGTATTTAATATTAAATTTGTCTAACAGTTTTAAATTTCCGGCAAGAACTTCAAAACCATCAATCTTCCCTTTCATTCCATGACCTGCAATTTCTTCTACATTTTCTATTACAATATTTTTAATTGCATCACCTGCATGTTGCACAATTGCGTTTGCTACAGGGTGTGTTGATTTACTTTCTAATGCTGCTGTGAGTTTTATTAATTCCTTTTCAGCAAAATTATTTGGAAAAACATTTTGCACTTTGAAAACTCCTTTAGTGAGTGTGCCTGTTTTGTCCATCACAACTGTATTTATAGATGTGATTACATCTAAATAATTACTGCCTTTAAATAAAATTCCGTTTCGCGATGCTAAACCAATTCCTCCAAAATATCCTAAAGGAATAGAAATTACTAATGCACAAGGGCAAGATATAACAAGGAAAACTAAGGCTCGATAAAGCCATTCATTGAAACTATAAATTATGAATGATGAAATATGAATGCTGATTAAAACATAAGGCACTACTACAATTAATGCTGCTAATAAAACTACAATTGGTGTGTAGACTTTTGCAAACCTGCTGATGAATAATTGTGTTTGTGATTTTCGTGCAGTGGCATCTTGCACCATTTCTAAAATCTTTGAGAGCTTGCTGTCTTCGAATAGTGCGGTTACTTTTATATCGGAAACGGTGTTCAAGTTTAACATTCCTGCTAACACTATTTCACCTTTGTTTTTCGTGACGGGTTTGCTTTCGCCTGTTAGTGCTGCGGTATTGAAAGATGATGTTGCAGAAATTAATTCTCCGTCTAACGCAACTTTTTCTCCTGCTTTTACCTCTATGATTTCATTGGGCAAAACCTGTGTTGGTGAAACGGTTTTTGCAATTCCATTTCGCATGACAGTTACGGTTTCAGGTCTAACATCCAACAACGCCTTGATGCTCCGTTTTGCTTTACGTACGGCAGCTGTTTGAAATAATTCTCCGATGGTATAAAATAACATAACTGTAACTCCTTCGGGATATTGTTTGATTGCGAATGCTCCGATTGTTGCAATGGACATTAGGAAAAACTCAGAAAAAAATGCTCCTTTTGAAATTGATTTGACTGCATCATTCATCACAGGCAAGCCAACAGGAATGTATGCTGCGATATACCAAATAAGCCGAATATACCCTGTAAAAAAATTAACTTTAATAATATATTCCAAAACAATTCCAGTAATTAATAAAATAAAACTGATGATAGCTGGAAAATATTCTAACCATCGATATTTGTTTACTTCTTCACGAACAGTGAGTTTATCGGCATTTGAATTAACTTTTTCTTCTAACGAACAACAGGTTATGTTGCCTTGTGAATCATAAGTGTGTTCGTGATTAGGATTTGTATTATGCATTTTGGAAATTTCTATGTATTACTAAATATTTTATTCTTCCTCACCGCCTTTATTCATTTCAGAAAGCAAAGCATAAGCACCTTTGATTACTATTTGTGCATCATTGTTTATTTCTTCGGTGGGTGTGATGCCAGTGAAACCCAAATCGCTGCTGCCAAGTGTTACGGTTATTTTTTTGAAAGTGTATACTTTTCTCAATTCATTATTTTCTTCTTTTGATTCTACTTCACTTTTCTTTTCATCATTTTCTTTTTTGGATTCTTCTGCAATGAAAATAAAATGTTCATCACCTTGTGAAACGATTGCTTCATCTTTAACGGAAAGTGCTTTGAGCTTGTCAATAACAATTCGTGCATCTACATACATGCCTGGGAGCATTATACCTTTTGGTTTTTGAATTTTTGCGTGTGCAATGATGGCTTGTGTTTGCGGGTTAAACTCTTTGTCAATTGCAAAAATGATTGCGCTATCCTGCTCTGAATTATTTTGTGAATTGATAAATGTGAAATTCACTTTTTGATGGATGGAAATTTTGCGCACATCTTTTTCAAATACTTGCAGGTCTATGTGCAAATCGGAATTGTTGATGATTTCAAAAAGCATGCTGTTGGGTTCTGCAAATGCGCCAATGTTGGTGGTGATGTCCTGCACATAACCGCTGATAGGTGCAGTGATGGTGAGATAGGGAACGATGTATCCGCTTTTGTTTTGCTCTATACTAATCTTGAGCAATTTCAATTTTGCTTTTAGTGCGTTGTCTTTTGCAACGGTACTTTTGTAATCTGCTTCGGTTTCCTGAAAATGTTTTTGCGAAGTGATGTTGTCCTTCTGTAAATTTTTCTGCCGTTCAAAATCTGTTTTGATGTATTCAAGATGGGACGCATTCTCGAAATAGTCCTGCTGCAATTGAATGATGTCTGAGTTTTCAATGATTGCCAATATTGCTCCCTTGTTGACTTGCTGCCCTGTTGTAACTTTTATTTCTTTCATTATTCCACCATAAGGTGTGCTAACAGTTGCTTTGTTTTGTGGAGGCAATGATAATCTTCCATTGCATTTTATAGCTGATGAAAGATTGCGGTATTGCATCATGCCTAATTCAATATTTGCAGATTTATATTGTTGTGCACTTATAGTTACTTCTGCTGCACTTGTTTCTACTTCTGCTTTATTTTCTTCCGTGGCTTTTTCTTTGCTCTTGTTTTCGCAACATGAAAAGAAAATAATTAGTGGTACGATAAAAACGGATTGTTTCACTGTGTTTGTAATTATGGTTTGATATTTATTTTTTATGATTTTCACTTTTTGAATTTTTATTTGCTTATTAAATAATTGAGATAAATGATTGATTGGTTATAGTTATTGAGTGCTTGTAGGTATTCGGTTTTTATGAAAGTGGCTTGCTGAATACTTTGCACATACTCTACATAATTTATTTCGCCTTGAGTGTAGGCGGTTTGTGCACTACTAAAAATTTTATCTGCCATAAGCAAACCTGTTGACTGATAGTATTGCAATGACTTGTTGTATTTGTTATAGTCCTGAACTGCGGTGATGTAAGAGGTTGTCAACTGCAATTTGAAATTGTCTGCTTGGCTTTGTGTTTTTAGAATGTTTATTTGTGATGCTTTAGCATTGTTGCCGATTCCAGATCTGAAGATTGGAATTTGTGCACCAATGATGAAGCCCTGATTGTTGTTTATTTTTTCAATACTCTGATTAAAGTAGCCTAATG
>JBDSHL010000096.1:0-2651 GCA_039918515.1 Saprospiraceae bacterium
ACATTGGTTGCAGTAGTCTTGACATAAGCATATTCCATTGTTTTATTCTTGGATATATCATACAGACTAATTGTTTGTACAATCTTGTAATTATTTTCTAATGCAATTTCTTTAGGGATTCTAACAACAACTTGTTCATGAAACAACATAACATATCCTACCACTAACCCCAAAACAATTTGACCAGCAATTTTAAAGATTGCCTTTAAACCTTCTTTGTTTTTGAGAAATACTTTGATGTAATCGTCAGAATATCCAATGATACCCATCCAGCATGTCGTAAAAAGCATGAGATGGATATAAACATTATCTAATCTCGTAAGCAATAATGTTGGGATAAGAATTCCCAAAATAATAATTAAGCCCCCCATTGTAGGAGTGCCTTCCTTCTCTTTCTGACCTGTCAAGCCTAAGTCACGAACCGTTTCTCCGATCTGTAATCTTCTGAGTGCATTAATAATTCTCCCTCCAAAAACCAAAGTTATTAACAAGGATAACAATATTGCCATACTTGCCCGAAATGAGATATAGCCCATCAACCTGCTACCAGGAAAATGGAATGCTTTATCTAACGCTTGAAACAAATAATACAACATAGTTTTTCCAAATTAATAATATTTAACAGAACAGCAGGGACTCAATCCCGTTGGTTGCGATCACCTGCTGTTACTGTTAAAACCAACCTGAGAATGATAATAGAACCTACTCTATACTCTTATATTAGTTTAACAAAAATGTTTTCAACTTTTCTTTATCATCAAATGGAAACTTTTTCCCTTTGATTTCCTGATACTTCTCGTGGCCCTTCCCCGCCACGAGAATAATATCAGAAAAATTACTTAGCAGACAAGCAGTTTTAATTGCTTGTTCCCTATCCGTGATGCTAATGTGTTTATGCGAATTTAAATTCACCACACCTGCTTCCATTTCTTTAATAATTTCTTCAGGATCTTCATCCCTAGGATTATCTGCAGTAAAAATTACTTTTTCACTTAACTCTACTGCAATCACAGCCATTTTTGGCCGCTTTGATTTATCTCTGTTTCCTCCACATCCCACTACAGTTATAATGGATTGTTTGGGTGATTTTATTTTTCTTAAAGTCTGTAGAATTTTTTCCAATGCATCGGGAGTATGTGCATAATCTACAATACCAATTTTTTTATTACTTCCATTTTGAATCCAATCAAATCTACCTTCTACAGAATGCAATGTTGATAATTGCAATAGAATTTCATCTATATGAATTCCCAACTGATCTGCCACTGCATAAACTGCTAATAGGTTGTATGCGTTAAATTCACCTATAAGTCTAGTATGAATTTCATGTTGATTGATCTTCAATTGCAAACCATAAAGATTATTATCTAAAATTTTCGCTTTATAGTCTGCCATATTCAAGATACCATAACTCAATTTTCTCGCCAATGTATTTTGAACCATTATAGCTCCATTTACATCATCCATGTTGAATAAGGCAAAGGCATCTTTAGAAAGTATATCAAAGAACTTTTTCTTTGCATTAATATAATTTTTAAATGTGTGATGATAATCAAGATGATCATGTGTAATATTGGTAAATACTCCTCCTGTATAATTTAATCCAAGAATTCTTTCTTGATCAATTGCATGAGAACTTACTTCCATAAACACATGAGAACATCCTTGAATCTTCATTTGGTAAATCATCTTATACAAACTCACTATATCCGGAGTTGTATGAGTTGATTCATAGGTTACTTCATGAATTCTATTTTGTACCGTTGAAATCAATCCACATTTATAACCTAAACTTTCGAACATTTCAAAAAGCAAACTTGCCGTAGTTGTCTTACCATTTGTCCCAGTTATACCAATCAAAATAATTTCATTCGATGGATATTCATAGAATTCATTAAGCAATTCAGACAAAACCAAATTTAATTTAGCTGTTATCACATAACATACTCCATGGCTGAATTCTTCTGGCATGTATTCACATAGAATACATTGGGCTCCATTTGCAATTGCTGAAATAATAAACAGATGTCCATCATATAGCAATCCTTTCTTTGCAACAAACAATGATCCTTCTATTGCTTGCCTGGAGTCCAAACAGAAATCTCGAATTTCGACTTGTTCATCTCCAACTATTGTCAGTTCTGAACTTTTTCGGATTATTTCCGCTAATTTTTTCAAAGAACTTATTATTCCAAAATTATTTCCAAATAATTAATTGTTCCAACAATCCAACTTCCGCCAGGAATACTTTGCCATTTAACTTTGCCGGATCCACTTACTTTAACTTTTACACCTATCCGATCTAATAAAAACAAAGCATCTCTTAATCCCATTCCAGTTAAATCCGGAATTTGTCCCTTCACAAATAATTGAGGTATAGTGTGAATTCCATCTTTATCGGTTATAGTTCTTACCCAAGATTCTTTCTCTCTATTAATATAAGGCAATTCAATATGACTAAATACTTGTTCAAAATCCCTAGCATACCCATAGTTTCCTACTGGTAATCCTGTAGAGGTAAGGACTGGTTTCGGAACATTGTTTATGTATTGAGCGGCGATTAGTTTGGGTCGCATACATCTATCTGCAATTTTCTTGAATACAGGGGCAGCAGATTGAGCGCCATAAAAACCAATTTCTGGATTATACAC
>JBDSHL010000097.1:0-3579 GCA_039918515.1 Saprospiraceae bacterium
TTGGAAGTTGTCAAGACCCGGTGAATATTATCTTGAGTAAAACCACTTTACCTTATAAATGTGATAGTACGTATGATTTATATGTTGCAATTCTTAATGCTACTGGAAGAGTGCGAGAATATTGCCAAAGAGGAATGATCATTTGTGAAGTAATGCCCATTGATAAGACCTGCAATGTGAATGGATATTCTACTGAAGGATTTGAATATAAATGGTATTTGAAATCTGATATAGGTAAAAAAACTTTCCTTGGTACCGACGAATTCATTGAAGTCCCACTAAAGGATGATTATTGTGTAGATATTACAGTTACAGGTAGATTGGATAAACTTTCCAAAAAATGTACCTTTACTGTATGTGAGTTATTCAATGAAGATGAATTTAAATACCAACAAATATGTCCTAAAGGTTCTTTAGAAATTTGCGTAGGGGATACAACAAGTTTTTCAGTAGAAGGAAGCTTTCCATCCGATGCAAGACATATATGGACAGTTGGAGGAGGAGTTATTGTAACACAAAATCCAATTTCGAATAAGACCATAGAAGTACTTTGGAATTTTGATCCTTCACCTAATAATTCATACGATGGAATAATATGTTATCATATGGAAAGTTCCTGCCCTGAAACTCCGGAGTGTTGTATAAATGTAAAAGTGCATTATAATCATGGCACAGTTAATGCAGGTCCAGATGAACAAGTTAGAGGACTTAAAAATACTTTAAAAGCTGAACCAACTTATTCAGGAACATGGACAATGGTTAAAGGACCAGGAATTGCAACTTTTAAAAATGCAAATGATTCCAAATCTTCAGTTCAAGTGAATCGCTTTGGAATTTATACTTTCAAATGGACAATAAATTGTGGCATCAATTATTCAGATGAAGTGAATATAACTTTTCTCCGCGTTAGAGTAATTGGAGGCACTGGGAAACAAGGTCGCGATAGTTGTTGTGTCGATCCTGGAAATTTTTCAGAACTAGGTGAAAGATCCACCTTAAGAAGTTACAGTATTGTTCCGAATCCCATTCAAGAGAAGCATTTTCAAATTCAAGGAGGATCGTTGGAAACGACCAGTGAGCTAATGATCATTGATTTGCAAGGAAAGAAAATTTTTGAAAAGAATTTAAATTGTAATACATCAACACAAGAGATTGAATTGGGCCAAGACGTAATATCAGGAATTTATTATCTTAGAATTCAAGATAAAGACGGAAATTATTGGGCGGATAAATTGCTTATAATACATTAAGGTAGACCGTACTAATCCAATTCAATAGAGTATCTAGGCTTAATAAGCAAAAACATCTTATCATATATAATAAATATTTAATATGAATAGCATCCCCCTCCTTCAATCCTTGTAGAAAGACCAGCTAGTTGACCTGACTATTTTAAATATTAGGCTTCAATAGCCTTATTTCATATAATAATTTATTCTATATATAGATTTATTTAATATTTAATACACCGTATTAAAATAGTTTATACATTTGCATATATATTAATGTATATACCTAGTTCTTTGAGAGTGTTATAGATTGAAAATATAAATAATCTGTTTATAGAGTGTAATAATTTTGTTTATACTTTGGTTATTAAGGGTTTTTATAGGTATTTTTTTGCTCTTTTCGGGGGTAAAAGTGGGAAAAAGTGGATAATTATACTACTTTTGTTCCACCAAACCAACCAGTTCCGAGAAATGTACAATTTGAGTGGTGAATATGAAGTCCGTCTAGATGACAAAAACAGGTTAAGATTACCTGCTGGACTCATTCGTCAACTTGGAGAAGACATTAAGTTGGGATTGGTTATTAACAGAGGCTTTGACCGATGTCTCTTATTGTTTCCACAGAAGCTGTGGGAAAAGAAATCCAACGAAGTAAATCAATTAAATCTTTACATCACTAGTAACAGGGAGTTTGCTCGCTATTTCTATCGCGGCGCAACTAAAGTAGATATGGATGCTTCATCTCGTATACTTGTCCCGAAGACTTTGATGGATCATGCGATCATTAAGCAAGACCTTATAGTATATGCTTATGGTGAGCAGATCGAATTATGGGCTAAAGATGCTTACGAAAAAATGATTGCCAACGAACCTAAAGATTTCGCTTCGTTTACTGAAAATATTTTTGGACATAAAGATGTCTAAAGCTTATCTACACATTCCAGTATTGTTAGAACAGTCGGTCAGTCAATTGATAACGAAGACGGACGGAATTTATGTAGATGTAACATTTGGTGGCGGAGGCCACAGCATTGAAATATTAAAACGTCTCTCTAGTAAAGGAAAATTGTTTGCCTTCGATACCGATTTAGAAGTACAGAACAATATCATTGACGACAAGAGATTTCAATTGATACATTCAAACTTTAGATACTTAAAGAAGTATTTGAAATATTTTGGAATTATTGAAGTGGATGGAATCCTGGCTGATCTAGGAGTTTCTTCATATCACTTGGATGAGAATGAAAGAGGTTTTTCTTTTCAATCTGAATATCCGCTCGATATGAGAATGAATTCAGAGCAAGAGTTCAATGCAGAAGATGTCTTGATGAATTATTCTGAAGAACAACTGGTTAGAATGTGGACCGATTATGCGGAAATAACCAATGCCAAAAAAATTGCGCCACAATGGATTCAAGCTCGTAAGAGTCTGCGAATTCGCAAATGCAGCGAATTTGCACATTGGCTAAGTCCTTTTATTTATGGACCGCGAAATAAATTTCTTGCGAAAATATTTCAAGGTCTGAGGATAGAAGTAAATCAGGAGATGGATTGTTTGCAAGAAATGTTGCGACAATCTGAAGAACTCTTGTCCTCAGGATCCAGACTGGTAGTGCTTAGTTATCATTCATTGGAAGATAGAATGGTAAAACAGTTTGTCAAAGGCGATATTGAAAATGAATTAAATCTTGTTGCAAAGGAAAATAGGAAAAGATTTAAGATCATCAATAAAGATGTAATTGTTGCAGATGATGAAGAATTAAAAAAGAATTCGCGCTCGCGTTCAGTAAAAATGCGGGTTGCACAAAAGATATAGAATTGTAGATGGAATATACCAAACCACCAAAACTAGAGCGAAGAAAATACACAGATGTTGGATCTATGTTTTTCTTTAAGAACTTGCCGTACTTTTTTATGGCATTGTTCCTTGCTATAATATATGTGTGGAATGTGAATAGTGTTGAAAGGGAGATTCGCAAGAATCAAATTCTTTCAGAAGAGTTGAGCAAATTGAGATGGGAATATTGGTCACTTAAAGCTGGAATTATTTATAATAGTACAGAAGCACAAGTGTCCAAGAAAGTGGAAGAGAAAGAAATATTTATTGGCAATAAAGCACCTAAAATGTTGGTGCGTGTTGAAAATTAAATAGATGAGCAGGAAAGGCGAATTCCTGAACAGGGTTTATTTCATCATGATTGGTTTTCTGATGGCTGCATTAGCACTCATCGTCCAAGCATTTCGAATAAGTCAACTACAAGGTGAGCAGTGGCGTTCTAAAAGCAAAGAACTTTACTTTAAGCCAATTGATATCGAAGCTGAAAGAGGAAAAATACTTTCAGATGATGGA
>JBDSHL010000098.1:0-4307 GCA_039918515.1 Saprospiraceae bacterium
TTATAGCAGTATGCTTATAGAATCTTTTGAAAGTCTCTAAATTCGCAGCAACCCCAGGATCTTTTTTACTGGTAAGTTGAATGATATATGCACCACCATCTCCTTTAAAAGGCCCTCCGACCTCTCCTGGCTTAAGCTTAGACGCATAAGTAACAATATCTGGCTCAAATCCGTAAATTGGAACTTGTTGACCGTTGGTTGTTGTTTCTATTGCAGTGTCCACTTTGGTTTTAAATTCACCATAAGTATCTTTAATCTCTGTAATGGTACCTAGTTGCTTTTTAATAAATTCGAATTTCTTCTCTTTTTTTATTTCTTCACTTACTCTATCTCTTACGGCTGAAGGTTTAGGAAGACCTTTCTCATTAATTCCTGCCAACCCTACGATAACATATTTGGTTACAAATTTTTTCACTGGATCTTGTATAGAATAAACTTCTGGTGAAACAGTTCCTACTTTGTTTTTTGCTTCAAATGCCCATCGAATGAATTGTCTTACAGTGGAATTAGCTTCAACACCTAACTTCTTAATCTCATAATCATTGGCTTTAAGATCTCCTGCATAATCCATAACATAAGTTTTACCATCAGAAATAACTTTCTTTAGCTTTTCCAGCTTAGTATTCTCTTCAATCATTCTTTGCGCTTCTTCTAATTTAGAACCAAGTATTTCATCTCCTGGCATAATGGTCTCACTTATAGTTCCAATCTGCATTGCTGTAGGAGAATGAATAAACTTCTCATCGGTAATTTCAATTAAATGCAATCCAAACTGTGATCCAACAATACTCAATTTGCTTTTTACTCCACTAAAAAAAAGTTTGTTGTTAATTTCTTTAACCATCATTCCATTGGCTGCCCAACCCAAATCACCTCCTTTAATTCCGGAACCTGGATCTTGACTATATTGAATTGCAAGAGAATCAAACCTACCTTTACCCGTTTCAATAACTGTCTTAATACTGTCTAATAATCGACTGGCGTCTACATACTCTTGCCTAGTCTTAACCCTTCTTAGAATATGTCTTGATTTAACGGAGTCTGCAAGTATTTTTTTACCGAGTATTTTAGTGATACAATATTCCCCTTTATCAATGTATGGACCGATTACATCACCTACTTTAAAAGTAATAATGGTGTCTTTGATGGGGCCTGGAATTTTTGCATATTCAAAATAAGTTTCATCCCATTGACCAAGATTTGTAACAATGTAAAGTGAGTCTTTGGTAGAACTTCTAAATCCTGGTATTTTATCTTCTATTACTTTTCTAACAGCAGCTGAATCAGCTGATGTTGCCTTAACATCTATAATGCTGTATTCAATATCTCTGGTTTCTTCTTTATTGATAAACAAAGATTGTTTTTTCTTAATGAAGTTTGTAATGTCATCATCTGTTACACCACCAATTTCTTCGTCTTTAATTAGATTGTAAGCTATTCTGGAAAATAGAAAATTAACTTTTTCATTACTTTCCATAAAATGTCTTTCAACCATAAAATTAGGCATAAACAAAGCACCCTTAACAAGACCACCAAGCTTAGATAGTAATCTATCTCTTAATATTTCTTTTTCCTGGATTTTCCAGAAATCGACTGCTTCTTTGGGCATGGTATTGTTATCTAATCCAGTTTGGAATTGATTCAATTGTTCACGTGCTATCTGTCCAGTATTGGGATCTCTAAAATTTCTTTGTATTACTGGAGATAAATCATTTCCAAATTCAAGTTCTTTTAATTCCGCTTCTCCAACTGCCAATCCATTGTCACCACATTCTTTTTCTAATATGGCTTTATCAATAAGTTGATTCCATACGAAATCTTTTCTTCCAAAATAATCTACATCTGTTGCATTGCGATATAAAATACTTTCTGTAGTTTGAAATTCCTTCCAACTAATGTCCTTTCCAGCCACTTTAGCAATATTCTCGCGATCGTTGAAGAACCATGAAGACTTACCTGAGGTCATATCCATCAAGATGAATCCCAATAAGGCCAAAGCCATTAAGATGGTTACGACCCAAAGATGTTTTCTAATTTTTGTAATTAATCCCATTTTTTGAAATAATCTTAGTTAATTGAATATCAATTATTTATAATATCTTAAAAAGCTAAATTATGCTTTTTAAAAAAGTTTTGCAAAGGTAAGTCGTAGAAGCTTGAATTTCAAATGGAAGCGATAATTTTCAAGCAATTTAATGATTTTACTAATCTAAAGATTTATTCTGATCAATTTCATCTGTTGGGTTAAAAAAGGCTCTTAATTTGCCCGTGATAGATTTTCCTACGATAATAATTAATTCTTCGTCTTTGGCCTCTTTTATTCTTTTAACTGAACCAAATTCAGTTAATAATTTCGTTCTACTCTTTTCTCCCAGCCCTTTAATCTGATCCAATTCTGACTGAATCATATCTTTGGAACGCTTATCTCTATGGAAAGTTATGCCAAATCTATGGGCTTCATTCCTCAATTGTTGAATAAGTTTCAAGGACTCAGATTTCTTATTTATATATAATGGCACCGGATCTTCTGGGAAATATATTTCCTCCAACTTTTTCGCAATTCCAATAACGGTCAGTTTTTCCCTTAATCCGAGACCATCAATGGACTTCATGGCAGAAGACAGTTGTCCCTTGCCACCATCAATGATAACCAATTGAGGAAGGGGTTGATCCTCTTCTGTCAATCTCTTATATCTTCTATGAACAATCTCCTCCATAGAAGCAAAATCATTTGGGCCTTCGACGGTCTTGATGTTAAAATGTCTGTAATCCTTCTTAGAAGGTTTAGCATTCTTGAATACAACACAGGCAGCCACGGGGTTGGTGCCTTGAATATTAGAATTGTCAAAGCATTCTATGTGAAGTGGAATGGAACTCATCTGCAATTCTTCCTTAAGTTTGGTGAGAATTCTTTCAGCGGGCGTTATTCTCTTTACTTTATTCATTGTCTCGCGCTGTTTCTGAAGCTTATGATAAACAGCATTTTTTTCTGAGAGATCCAATAATTTCTTTTTATCTCCAATCTTGGGGACCGTTATCAATATTTCTTTTTCTAATACCAACATTGGAAATGGAACAATAATCTCTGGTGCGATACTATTGTATTGAAGGCGAATTTTTTCAATCGCCAATGAAAGTATTACAGAAAGATCATCGTCCAGATTTTTCTCAGCTTCTATCGTCATGGTGTGATGAATTGCTCCGTGTACCACTTTTATATAATTAATATAGGCCATTTCTTCATCACTAACTATACTGAATACATCTAGGTCTTCAATGGTATGACTTACAATGGTAGACTTACTTTGATAGTCTTCGAATGCAGAATTTTTTACTTTCCATTCATGTGCTTTTTCAAAATTCATTTCATCTGAATAGCGCAACATTTGTGATTGGATAAATGATTTTACGGGTTTGAAATTACCCTTGAGAATATTTTTTATTTGTTGAATTCGATCTTTGTAATCATCTTCAGATTCTAATTTTTCACAAGGACCCATGCAATTTTTTATATGAAACTCCAAACAAACTTTATACTTTCCTTTATCAATATGATGTGGACTTAAATTCAGCGTACAAGTTCGCAAAGGAAATAAATTTTTGACCAGATCCAAGATGGTTTGCGCGCGGAATTTGGAAGTGTAAGGACCATAATAAGTCGATCCATCTTTAATAACTTTTCGAGTAAAAAAGACCCTTGGAAAATCTTCATTCTTAATACAGATATAACTATAAGTCTTCCCATCTTTCAAGGCAACATTGTATCTTGGTTGATTGAGCTTTATGAGTGTCGCTTCTAGAAGCAGCGCGTCTTGTTCTGTTTCAACAATGGTACATTCTATACGATGGGCTGATTTGGTGAGCGCCTTGGTTTTACCTGTGATATAGGTCTTATCGCCGAAATAAGAATTCAATCGATTTCTTAAGTTTTTTGCCTTGCCGACATAAAGTATGGTTCCTTTAGAATTAATAAATCTATAGATTCCAGGATCTATTGGAAGTGTTGGAGATAAGATTTTAAACTCTTCTGAAGTCACTGATAAATTTGATAAGTAATATCAAAGGTAAGATATTTTTAATCGCCCAGCGATCCAAGAAGAATGCGTAGAACTGGATAATATATAGAAACTTTTCCTTGATTGTTTGTTGATCATTCATTTTAACTTACCTGATTATTATACTGTATTAAGGTATTTAAAAACCATTAAAGTGACAACAGCTCAATTAGACATTACAGATTTGACAATTCAAGAAATAGTTAACATATCGGTTTAAAATAATTTGATGATTTTCTTACAAGTTTCAAT
>JBDSHL010000099.1:0-2044 GCA_039918515.1 Saprospiraceae bacterium
AATCTGATTATTTAAATATAATGCTCTTGCATACCAAAAATGAGCATTAAATCTTGAGTCACCTTTTGTAAATGACCTTCTTAAATAGTGTAGAATTTCGTCAATACTTCCCTCTGAATATTTAGAAAGAAGCCCTGCTACTTTAAAATTTAAATCTTTGTCATGCGGTGTTAGATTCAACGCTTCTTTCATTACTAATATGGCTTTATCTATTTGCCCAGCATTTTCAAGTAGATTACTAAACCGAAGACATATGAATGGACTTGCCTTGTGTGTCTCATAAGCTTTTTCAAGAATACTTAAGGCATTAGATTCCTTATTAATTAATTCATTTAATCTTGATTCAGCTTCAAGAATATAAGAATTATTTGGATAGTATTGATTTGCAAGTTGAAGATATTTTTCAGATTCTCGTAAAGTTCTTTCAATACTTGGAGCATCATTTTTATCGAATATCTTCTCCAGTTTTAAATTGATAGCTTTAAGTATTGTATGATATGCATGTATCTGATTAGGAAACTTTGCAATTAATGTTTTACAAAGAGATAAGACATCCTCTATGTATGCAAAAAATTCATTATCATATTTTGCTCTTTCTGCTTTTCTATAAGTAAGTTCAGCCAATGAGTGGTCAACAATCGGATTTACTTCTCCCGTCACTTTTGCCTCATTTAAGTATCTTTCTGCTAATACCAAATTTCCTCCTGGAACAGTCATCTCATATATTGCTCGATGCTGGTAAAGTATTTTTTCGTTTGGATTATTCTCCATTGCTATATCATAAAAGTTTCTTGCCATTAATGGGTCAGGGAAAAGATTTGCAAGTTGTCTTCCGTTTGTCATTGCAAAGAATGCAATTTTGTCACTTTCGAAATCAATATTTAAATGTGTAATAATCCTGACATATTCGTCAAATCGTTCTTGGGGCGTTTTTAAGACAGTAGTAAAAATCATTTCAGCTACCTGTTTGTGTCTTGTCAAATAAACGAAATCATTCAATCTAGGGTTTTTCCTGTCGAAGACAATATATTCAAGTGGCTGAAAAAGTTTTTCTTTAAATTCATGAAAACTAATTCCATGAACTCTTGAAATTAGGCCAGCTCTTGCCTCAGCCCCTAATCTGTGTAAAACTGAAACAGTTAAGTAAAGTGATTGAGCAATTGGATTACTAATCCGTTTATACTCATCGTAAATAATCTCTTCAAATGGTTTACTGTTTGTGGCCTCATACAATGCCACTAATAATTCTCTCCCAGCGGCTTCTCTTAAAGAAACTACTCTTTCATCGGGGGTTTTAAATTCTAATGCTCCAAGGGAATTATGTTTTTCTAACAGTATAAGTAATTCGGTTATTTCTTTATCGTTTAAATATTTTATATGGTAGTCTTCACTTAAATAAGGTTGTATCTCTTTACCTTCAGTATTCCAAATATTTATTCTTTCGCATCCAATAATTGTAATAGGCAATTTGTTTTTTCTGATTTTTTCAAATAGAAAAATCAGCTCATTCTTGCTGTTTGCTACATTATCTATGAATACATAAATCCTTTCTTTCACAAAACTGTATAATTCGAAAAGCTCATCAAAACTTGGTTTTACATAAGGTTTGTACATAATGCAAAACCTACCTAGCTCATTTGCAGCTTCAAATGCAATTCTTTTCAACAAAACAGACTTACCACTACCTGCATTTCCTTTAATTAAATAAAAGTAAAATTCGTCAGAGATATGTTCTTGTTCTTCTAAAAATACCTCATATAAAACTGCGTCAGAAATAGACCTCTTAACATCTAGATTTTTTATTATCGGGTCCCAACTTTCAAAGTATCCTTTATAGAAAGATTTAGGGTCCGTATTTGGTGAAACTATTTCTCTGTTAATAAAGTCGATATCATTATTAATAAAAGCAATTAAATTCTCTGTTGGATTAACTGCTTTAACATCTACTACAAATTTTTCGAATATGGGTAATTCAGAATTAATTTTAAAACTAGCTAGTTTTCTTTGGTTAACATCAATCTCCTTTTCTAACTCTATTAAAAAT
>JBDSHL010000100.1:0-3231 GCA_039918515.1 Saprospiraceae bacterium
TTTTGGAAGATCACGCAAAAGCTGGCAAGTAATTTTTATAAATTGTGTTTTTCTTTGAAGAGCATATTTATCAATTTCATTAATTTACTCGATTCTATATTCCAAGTATATTTATGAGATGCAAGTAAGCATTGAGCTTTGCAATGGGTGTAGAATTTAGCATCATTAAGTTTTTCAATAGCGGCGATAATTTCAGTTTTTTCCAAATTTTCAATCATTACTCCTATTTCAAATTCTTGAAAAATTGCACTATATTCAGGGAAATTCATGTGTATTGCTGGAATTCCTGAGTGGATAAAGTCAAATGTTCGATTAGCGAGAGAGTAATAATAATTTTTGCTATTGGAAGAAAGTAAATTAATCCCAATTCTTGCCTTTTGATTTTGTTTTTGTAACTCTTGTGGACTTAATTTTCCTAAAAAAATCACACGTTCCTGAAGTTGAGCTTGATTAACTTGAAGTTTTAATTTGTCAGAAATATCTCCATCTCCAGCTAAAATGAATATGTATTCCTTTAAGTCAATCATACATTCAATCATTTGTTCCAACCCTCTTCCAATATTTAATACACCTTGATACCAAATTACTTTAGCTTGATCCTCTAAAGTCTTAGTATCGTTGAATGTTATCGAAGATATGTTGCGAATAGTATGAAATTTTTTGCCAAATTTATTTGATAAAATTTGAGCCAAAAAGCTACCTACAGTTAAGCATAGGTCTGCAGAATTTACTCCGAATTGCGTAATTTTACTCCATACTTTTTTAATAAATAGTTTATTGATTATTTCAGGGCTCTCTTCAAAGAATTCGTGAGCATCATAAATGAGTTTACTAAATTTTAGTTTCTTGGCTATACTCCCTGCTAATAAGGTATCTGCGTCTACAGAATAAATGATATCTACTTTTTGAAATAACAGGTTGACTAATAATTTAAAGTTGTATTCTGCATAGAATAACCAAGAAGATTTAAATAATGTAGAGATTTGACTATTTTTTAGATTATTTATTTTTACTTGCTTGTTGGATTTATTAAGACTATAACAAATTACAGTAAAATTAGCGTCAATTAAACTTTGAATAATGCGCAACATTCTTTGATCATAGAAAAGATCAGAGGTCGTAAGGATACAAATTTTTAAAGGATTCAAACTTTTCTATTTAGGGGCAATGCAATTGAATTTTACTCATTTTATCAGCATTTGGGAAGCAAAATCCAGAAGGAACATGATATGGTTCATATCTTTTTAAATTTGGATCATACAATGCATTTTCAATAAAATCACAGAGCGCTTTAATTTCTGAATCGTTCAGGTGTAAGGGTTTGAATAATGGATCAATATATTTTTTATTGACATTTGGATTTTGGGGAATGCCATTATTTTTATAACGAATAACTTCCTCTATTGAACAGAATCCACCTCCATGACCTAGAAATTCTAAGTTTTTCAAATTATACAATTGAGGAACTTTAAATTTGAAATTATCTTGTTCCAAATGTGTAAAACCTGCTCTTCCTAACTTAGTGTCAGCAGGAGCATCAAGTTTCTGTATGACCTCTTCGCCTTCCATATCATTGACACCTAAAGCAAAAAAATTCATAGAGTTCAATGCAGATCCAGTATGACAATGGTCACATCCAGCTTTTCCAAAAAAAAGTAGGGCACCTTTTATTTGATTTTTGGTCATTGTATTGCTATCTCCTTTTAGCCATTGTTGAAATGGAGCTTGATTGGTTAGAACTGTTCTTTCATAAGCAGCTATCGCTTTGGCCATAGTAAATCTTCGATATTTTAATCTGGGGTCAACTCCATTGAACGCAGAATCGAACATCGATCCATATTTGGTCTGTGTAATTAATGTAGGATTCATTCTAATACCGTGTGCTTCAAGAGCAACCCTTGCTTGAGTTTCAACCCCTTGCATTCCCAATCGATTAAGTTCTACAAAACTTCCTTTGGGCCATAAACTATCTGTTCCTTTGTTGGGTCCAGAACTTCCAAGCTTGCCACTCCATAATTGAACTTCTTGATAAGCTGAATTAACGATGCTTGGCGTTCTTAGCATTTGAAGGTCTAGGTCTATGGTGTCACAAGAAGGGTGTCTGTGTCTTAATAAACCATGTCCTTGACCGCCTCCAGCAATCGATTGTTTGATACCTGCTTGAAATCCTGCATCTGCAAAATGACAACTTGCGCATGAAAATGTTTGGGCTGCGGCTTTGCATTTTGGGTCAAAGGATAGTGCTGGATCAAAAAAAATGAATTTGCCTAATTCAATTTTAATTGTACTTAATGGGTTTGAAGTATCTTGAGGAATCTGTTCTAAGTCATTGGATTCAGGAAGAATAAATGATTTGATTCCATTATTTTTTGCTGAAAGAACTTGGAAGAGGTCTTTAGAAGTTGGTTCATAATTTAAATTATGTGAATTGCAAGCCTCATTTGCAATGATGCATATAAAGCACATGATTAGGACAAAGAATCTGTAATTCACGGTACAAATATATTAGATATTTTTATAATACGTGTTATGAATAATCATTAATGTCCAAAGCTGGCTTATCTTTGATTTATAAAAGTAAAACATGGATTTTAAAAAGTACATTTTTCTCTTCCTTTTATTGTGGAGTTTTAATGCTTTAAGCTCAAGGGAAATGACTTCTGTTGCTAAGGATACTTCTATTCGATGGATGAGTTGGAAGGAGGCCATTGAAGCCAACAAATCAGTCCCAAAAAAAATCATGATAGACTTGTTTACTGAATGGTGTGGATGGTGTAAGAGAATGGATGCTACAACATTTGTAGATCCATCAATTGTTGACTATGTAAACAAAAATTTCTATGCCGTTAAGTTTGATGCTGAACAGAAAGATAGCATCATATATAATGATCATACCTTTCATTTTCTACCAGATGGTCGTAGAGGCGTTCACGAATTAGCTTATGCCTTACTTGATGGCAAATTGGGTTATCCAACTTTAGTTTACTTAACACCTACAATGGAAAGAATTATGATTTCACCTGGATTTAAACAAGTGGATATGTTGATCAAGGAGATGAAATTTGCATATGATGATTCCTACCTAACGACTACCTGGGAAGAATATCAGAAAAAATAAATTACTAAGCTGACCCATTGGCAAAGACATTTGATAAACTAAATACCTTTTCACTAACCATGATAGTGATTGGTTTTGTGATTGGATTAGGAATCTTTCGAACTGCTACGGAT
>JBDSHL010000101.1:0-7216 GCA_039918515.1 Saprospiraceae bacterium
ATTGTTATACAAAGTTTTTTCGGGTCTTCTTTGAATCATAAAATCTATTCCAGCAACAGGTTCTATTGCTCTAATCAACACCGCATGAGCAACATTTTCATGAGCAGTTATCACGTTGAATAAGTGATGTATTCCGTAACAAATGTAAACATAAGAACAGCCTCCCTTTAGGTACATTGTATTATTTCTTAGTGTTCTTCTATTGGCAAAGGAGTGAGAAGCAATATCATCAGGACCTCTATAAGCTTCAGTCTCGACAATTATACCAGAGCAAAATTGATTGTCAATGTTGGTAATTAATAATTTACCAAGTAAATCTTTTGCAAGAAAGCAAACATCAGTATTCAAATAATATTCTTGAGGAACTATCATGACCGTATTTAAACCCGCTTTATTCAATAGACTTTCTATTACAAGTCAAAGTGCCTGCAAATCCTAGTACTTCCTCGAATTTTTATCCTCACCATGGGGGTGACCATGTTTGCGGTAAAAATTCTCCGGGAGCACCAGTCTTTATTGGCCTTTTGACTTTCACAACGAATCTCTATTGCATAAAACGGGTTGAATCAAAAAATAATTATCCATCAAATTATTTTTTACTAAGAATTTTTAATGAAACATAATAAAAATGATAAAGAGCAGAGAGCCTATATTATATTAAAATTACTTTGATGAAAATTTTTCAATATTTAAACCAATTTCATCAATTCCTGATATAGGATTTATTCGAGAAAAAGGAGCCAATGTTAAAGAATATTTACCAATAAGCGGAAAATATAAATTAGTAGCAAGAATTATATTAACACTACAACTTCCAAAGGCACAACTACCGAATGGAACGCCATTGTTGGCCAACAACTCCAGTGAAACCACTTGTTCAGAAGATTTAAGATCGGGTGAGGTACTCTTGCATTTAACATATACATTTTGAGATGGAATTTGATCTGTATGCTTGACAAGCAGGACTAAATCATAACGAGTTGTTGTATCCACATTATTCCATTCGAAAGAAATATTCTGGGTTTCATCCCATGATGAATTTAGAATTTTTGTGCTGGAAGAAAAGAGTGTTTCTTTAGAGCAAGAAATCAAAATAAAAAATAAAAAATAATAAGAAAGTCTAAGCATTAAAAAACTCTTTCATTCGATCAAAAAAACCTTTTTCTTCAGAACTCGGATTTGGTTTAAAATTATTTGAGCTTTTGATTTTCTCTAATATTTTTATTTCTTCATCGGTTAGGCTTTTTGGTGTCCAAATATTCAAGTGAACAAGATAATCACCTTTAGCATAAGATTGCATGGAAGGAATGCCTAAGCCTTTAAGTCTAAAGGTCTTTCCACTTTGAGTGCCTGGAGGAATTTTTATTTTGACGGTGCTATTTAAACTTGGAATTTCAACTTGATCACCCAAAGCAGCGTCAGCAAAGTTGACAAATAAGTCGTAATGTAAGTTATTGCCGTCCCTAGTTAAGAATTCATGCGCTTTCTGCTCTATGCTAATAAGTAGATCACCAGCTGGTCCACCATTCGTTCCAGCATTTCCTTTGGCCCTCATAGATAATTGAATATTATTATCAACACCTGCAGGGATTTGGATTTCGATCGTTTCCTCACCTATTTCAACACCTGAACCTTTGCAGGAATTACAGGTATTTGCTATCGTTTGACCAGAACCACCGCAGGAAGGGCAAGCGGTTGTTGTTTGCATTTGACCGAGGAAAGTATTTTTTATCTGGCGAACATATCCCGAGCCATTGCAGCTTGAACACGTCTTAAAGGATTTGGCATCTTTTCCACCCGAACCACTACAAGTTTTGCAAGAAAGCTGTTTTTTTACTTTTATTTTTTTTGTAATTCCAGAGGCAATTTCTTCTAAGGTTAAGGATACTTTTATTCTGAGATTTGTACCTTTTTGTCCTAAGCCACCACCGCTTCTTCTTCCTTGTGAACCACCAAAAAAAGAACCAAAGGGGCTGCTATCACCGAATACGTCTCCGAAATTCTCAAAGATATCATCCATATTAACACTGCCTCCTCTTCCACCAAATCCAGAATTTGGGTCAACTCCAGCATGACCATATCGATCGTATTTGGCTTTTTTATCTTCATTGCTAAGAATTTCATAAGCCTCAGCAGCTTCTTTGAATTTATTCTCAGCTTCTTTGTTACCCGGATTTTTATCAGGGTGATGTTGCATGGCTAACTTTCGATAAGCTTTTTTTATAGTATCTGCATCAGCACCTTTAGAAACTGAAAGTATTTCGTAATAATCTCTTTTTGACATGAATAAATTTTTTGACCGGATTTTCTCCGATTATTTGCCAATTACAACTTTGGCAAATCGAATAATTTTATCAGAAAGTAAATAACCTTTCTCTACTGTATCCACTATTTTTCCCTTTAAATCTTCTGATGGAGCAGGAATTTCAGCGATTGCTTCATGAAGCTCTGGATCAAAAACCTGACCAGTAGAATTCATAGTATGAAGACCTCTATTGCTAAGAAGTGTAATAAGTTTTTGATGAAGGAGACTCATCCCTTCTGTGTAATTGGAACTATTATTAGTTTCCTTGGCAATACGTTGAGCTCTATCGAAATCATCTAAAATTGAAATCATCTCAACAATTACATCTTGACCAGCAGTTTTAATTAAATCAATGCGCTCCTTGGAAGTACGTCTTTTATAGTTTTCGAATTCAGCATAGAGTCTAAGTAATTTGTCTTTTTGATCCGCCAATTCACTTGATAAGACACTAAGTGGGTCTGGGGATTCTTCTGAAGAAGTTTCTAATATATTTTCAAAGGATGTGTCAATTGTATCAGAAGATGTTTTATTTTCTTCTAGTTCCTCCAATAGGTCTTTATTTTCTTCTGTCAGCATATTTTAAAATTAAAGGTAATAATACTATAGTTCAATATTTCTGCCAAATAGGTTTTTCAGTCAAAATGTCAGTTTTTTATGATATTATGTGCCAAGTAATCATCTAATTCTTTAATATCAGGATTGGTTAAGATTATCTTACCATCTGGACCAATAAGGAATTTAAATGGAATTTGTTTAATATTATAGAGCATAGGGATTGGACTTTTTAACATTTCAGACTGTATAATGTGATTAGGCCACACCAACCCGTCTTGAATAATAGCTTCTTTAGCAAAGGAAGGATTCGATTCTATTGCAACACTTAGAAATTGTATTCCGGATGCCTTTTTAAAATGAGCTGTCTTATAAATATTGTACAAGAGGACCATTATTTTATTTTCTTTACGACATGGAACACACCAAGAACCCCAGAAATCTAATAATACATAGGAGCCTCTGAATTGGCTCAATGAAATTTCATGGTTCAAAATATCCTTTTCTTTAAAATCTGGTGCTTGTTCTCCGAATACTAGATTCGGTGCAAAATAGAAGTATCTGATGATAACAAGCAATAGAATTAATCCGAGTGCAGACAATATTGAAGTTTTCATTACTCGATATTTAAATCATTCAACATGCTCGTTAATGGATCTTTAAAAATAATTCTTTGGTCAATCCATTCTTTTTGAATAGTGTTGTTACCAGCAATAAAATGTAAAATTAATTCTATTCCAAATAAATTATCTATCTTATCGAGATGTGAAAGAAGTTCTTTATCAATCGGAACAATATTCAATACGCTGGAATATTCTTTTTCAATTAAACTTACATCAAGATTAATTATATTCCCTTTATTAAACCATTCAATGGTTTTGGAATATAGATTTGGTGTTGATTTCTTTTTGTTTTCAATTTTTGGAAGATATCGTTTGGAAACTTGAAACAAGGCATCATTGATTAATGTTAATGCGACTTCATATGCACCCAGTTGTTCACCTTCATATACCAGCTCTATCTTACCAGTTAATGCTGGAATGATTGAAATTAGATCACTGATTCTGGCAGAAGCTTTTGATTCATTGTTGATCAACATTCTTCGTTCTACGGCGCTATATAATAATTCCAAAGCAGCTATACTTAATCTTGCTGAAACGCCACTTTTCTGATCTACCAATTCACTTTTTCTTGCAGAGAATGCGATCTGTTCTAGGATTTCAAATAGTAATTTAGGAATGCGAATTTTTTTAAGTAGATCAGGAGCGATTTGTGCTTCTTGCAAAGTAATACTTAAAGCTGTGTTTATGTCTTCTGGATAATGTGTGAGTATTTGTGATTCAATTCGATCTTTTAATGGAGTAATAATATTACCTCTTTGGGTATAATCTTCTGGATTAGCAGTAAAAATAAATAAGATATTTAAGGGCAATTTTAATTTGAATCCTCTTATCTGTAAATCATTTTCTTCAAGAATATTGAAAAGTGTTACTTGTATTCTGGTCTGTAGGTCGGGAAGTTCGTTGATCACAAAGATGGATCGATTGGATCGCGGAATTAATCCATAATGAATGGCGTATTCATCTGAGAATTCAATTTTTTTTGTGGCCGCTTTAATGGGATCTAAATCACCAATAAGGTCAGCTACGGAAACATCAGGAGTCGCTAGTTTTTCAACATATCTTGTATCTCGATGAATCCATTCGATAGGAGTCTTGTCGCCAAGTTTTTGTATTAATTCTTTGCTGTATTTAGATAAGGGATTAAAGGGGTCATCATTTATTTCACTGCCAGAAATAATTGGAATAAATTCATCTAATAATTGAACCATCAACCTCGCCATTCTCGTCTTGGCCTGTCCACGCAATCCTAACAGTAGAATATTATGTCCGCTTAATAATGCTCTTTCTATATCAGGAATGACGGTATTATCATAGCCATAAATTCCTTTGAATATTTTTTCCTTGTTGTGTATTTTTAAAATGAGATTTTCTCTAATTTCTTCATGAATACTTTTAGTCTTATAATTTGTTTTTTTTAATTCCCCTAATGTTTTTGCCTGCATTATTTCTTTGATTTTTTTCTATTCTTTTCGTAATTAATAAATATTTCTTCCCCCAGTCCATCCAAGTTGGTATAAAAAGCTTTTCCATGTGCAATCTTAGAAAATTGTTCAACAAAATCTACCAAATAGGGATCAGACGTAACCATAAAAGTAGTTACATCAATTCCAAGTTTGTAACAACGAGAACCAACACTAAGTGTTCTGTTGATTATTTGAGTATCTAAGCCAAATGAATTTTTATAATATTCTTTGCCGCGTTTCATACAAGTGGGCTTTCCATCTGTAATCATCATGATATTCTTATTGGGATTTTTTCGTTTCTGAAGAAGTTTAATGGCCAATTCAAGTCCAGCAATGGTATTGGTATGGAAAGGTCCGACTTGAAGATAGGGAAGGTCTTTAAGCTCTACTTCCCATGCATCATCACCAAATACTATAATGTCTAGACTATCTTTGGGATAATATTGTCTAATAAGTTGTGATAAAGCTAAGGCAACTTTTTTGGCAGGTGTAATTCTATCTTCACCATAGAGAATCATAGAATGAGAAATGTCAATCATTAGAACGGTAGAACAATTGGTTTGATTTAAAGTCTCTTGAACTACCAGATCATTTTCTTCCAATTTAAATTGATCTATACCATGACTGATATAGGCGTTGCGCAAAGATTCTGTCGATTCAATGCCTGTATAGGAATCGCCAAATTCATAAGGTCTGAAATTAGCTGTAGATTCAGAACCTAAGCCTTCTTTTTTGGTGCTGTGTCTTCCTGATTTATTTTTTCTAATTTTACCAAAAAGAAAATTGAAAGCTGATTGTCTCAGGCTTGCATCCATTTTACTACTAGGGGTTAAAGGAGCATTTGGTTGATTTCGTTTTAGGAATCCTTTTTCTTCAAGATCTTTAATAAAATCAGCGATTCCGTAATCTGGATTAGTAAGGTGATATTGTTTATCAATTTCAGTCATCCATGAAATAGATTCGGAAACATCCCCACCTGTAATTTGAATTAGTTCTTGAAACAACTTGAACAATTCTTCAAATAATGATTTCAAACCGTGTAGCTCTGGATTGTGGTAAAACCTTATTCCTTGATTTAAATGACTTTTCTCAGGCATAGGATTAATGAACACAAATGAGCTCAAATCGTTTAGAATAGGAGATTTTCTTTAAATTGTATTTCATTTAATAGAAATACTTTTGTGACAATTAAACTTTCATGAAAAAAATAATTATTCCAGGAACGATACCAACACCAGAGCTTCATCAGTATTTACTTGCAAGTGTTTCTCCTCGGCCTATCGCTTTTGTAAGTACTATAGATGAAAATGGAAGAAAAAACCTTGCTCCTTATAGTTTTTTCAATGCATTTAGCAGCAATCCACCAATTCTTGTTTTTTCATCCAATCGCCGTGTACACGGCAATACAACCAAAGACACCTTACACAATGTTATGGTGACCAAAGAGTGTATTGTCAATGTAGTGAGTTATGAGATGGTAAGACAGATGATGGTTTGTAGTGTGGACTTTCCAACAGAAGTGAATGAATTTGAACAATCTGGATTACATGAGGAGCATGCGAACATGTTGAATATTCCAATGGTGGCTGAATCCCCTGTAAATATGGAATGTAGGGTAAAAGACATTATTACTTTGGGAGAAAATGGTGGAGCCGGACACCTGATTATCTGCGATGTAATATGTATGCATATTGATGAAAAAGTATTTGATGACAAGGGAGGCTTGGATCCACATAAATTAGACCTTATGGGGAGAATGGGCAAAGCTTATTACGTTCGAGCAAGTGGATCGGCAATCATGTCCATGCCTCAATCTCAAAGTTTGCCAATTGTAGGCTATCCCAATCTTTCAGAAAGCATAAGAAAAAGCAAAATATTATCCGCCAATGATATTGCAATATTAAGCGGTTTAAAAACAATGCCACAAAAAGCCGAAGCGATAGATTTTGTTGAGAATAATTCTGAATTATACAACATCAACCAAGATGAAACGAATCCAGAATACTATCACAAGATTTCCAAAAATTTACTTTCAAAAGGAATGTTTAATGAAGCGGCAATGCTGTTGGTAAGTATTTCTTAGGCTAGATCTTTAATGTCTACGCCATAAATACCATTGTAACTATTCAGCCATATATTAAAAAATACTCCAGAGGAGTAAAATATTTTGTGTGCCAGGCATGATTTTAATTTAAAAAGGAAGCGATTCAAAGGAATTGCAAAACTCTAAAGAGCCGAACAACCGGAATCTGAAAGCCAAGAGCAAGGGTGTG
>JBDSHL010000102.1:0-2027 GCA_039918515.1 Saprospiraceae bacterium
CAACAAAAAAAGTAAGTATCAGTCCACTGAACTCAACTGTTACAGCAATAGCAAGTAATAATGTTAAAATAATATTCTCTAGCCAGCGAGCACCTTCTCCAAGTGTGAAAGAAAAATCATCTTCCAATATAGTGAGTTTTTGATTGATAGGCTCAATTTCCTTAATAATCTCATCCAATCTGTTTTGAGATGGGGAGGAGGCATTTATCTCTGCATGTAATTTTAAAGCAATAGGTATTAGCTTGGCAATGACGGAATCTGCCTCTGACCAGATGTTGATTGATTTATGAATATAAGAGATGTTGCTAAATCTTCTAAATAATTTTATCATTCCATCAATATCGTCAGGATTGTTACGTCCTTCAATAAACCCCTGTCGGGCAACGTCAAAATCTGGAGTTTTCTCTAATAATTGCAATAAAGTCTTGTGATCGCCCAAAGGCACTTTCATGAAATTGAAAAATCCTTGCTCATCCTCCTCCTTATGGGTCTGATAATATTTATACAAATTATAAATGGCGTCTTTTTGTGATTTTGACCATAATCCTTCAGCTCCAACAAATGCCCTCACAGACGAAAGTGTATGAACAGCAAAATATAGTGTTCCGAGCTCAACAACAATAAGAACCGCCATAATACCTACCACAAAATACAATTTCTTTGCGATAGAAACACTTTTAAACCATTCTAAAAAAGAAGAATTCGCCATTTCTTATTTAATTTTATAAAAATTGCTTCAGCCATTCTTTTGCTTCATTTTCATCATTAAACATTTTTACTGGATAAGGTTGTTTTTTGATGCTGAAAAATAAATTAGCAGCCATTTTCCCTACTGCAGACCTAGAAATTATTGCAACTGCCTTTACAATTTCCGGAATTACTTCGGCGGCATAATCACGCATTTCTTTATTGGCAGCCGGGGAATCAGTGCTGTCTGAAAGCAGGCAAACTTTTTTGCCTCCTGTTAACTTCAAGAATTCCACCATTGTCTTTTTTGCTTCTTCAACCGTTTCTTGCGGAACTTTTTTAGCAACTGAGCAGAGAATTCCATGTTCATCAAACCACATAGTGGAGGTTGGGAATTCAATGATTTTAGTATTTACGGGTGGTATCATATATTTATATAAGATTTATAATAGACAAAGTTAATGCTGTTTTTATTCATTGAGAAGATATTTAGATTTGTTTTTCAAGTGCAACAATACGAAATTTTTGTTTCCTTTTTGCAAGCTAGAGATTAAATTATAACCAAGAAACATCCAATAATACCATGGAATGAAGATTTCTGCCAGCGATAGCTTCTTAGCTATTGAAATCCTTACCAAGCACATTTCAAAATTTAATTCGATTTTTATTTTTACCTCATTGAATCTAACGATGTTAGTTATACAGATAGTGGCACCTATCAGTAAAGCATAAAGTACGAGCAGGTTGTAAATTTGTTGTCAGATAAAGAGAACCCTTGTAACGGCATATGTTCTAATTTCAATCAAATATAGGGAATATTCTATTAGGTTGAAACTCTTTTTCACACTTATTTATAGCTAAGCTCATAAGTAAGTTTTATGTGGCCAAAATTTGTATCCAAATGCTATACTTTTGAATTATTGGGCTCGCGTAATCATCCCATAATATGAGCTGAATCAAATTCTTTATTTAAAGGTGTAGAATGGGATCAAGGAGGTGGTATTGGAATAAAAGGGTTGTAGTTTTTCCAGAAATTCTTAATAATCAACTGGCTCCACCTGCAATTAGCATTTAGTTGTTTGCTTTTTTCATAGTTTAATTATTGTCTGGTTAATAAAATAAAACTATCAACGAACAATTTTGATATTGAATGCTCCATTATTGGTTGACATATAAATTCGCAACCATAAAGGCAAATAACTTTCAGTTCCACGTGCAGAAGTAATGTCACCTAAGTCAATAATTTCATCATTCTTCCATCCAAATTGGTTGAGTATAGATTTAACTTTGGATTTCGCATCGGTATTATTACCGCATACAAAAACATTGTGCGATTCTTT
>JBDSHL010000103.1:0-3129 GCA_039918515.1 Saprospiraceae bacterium
GATCCTAATATTCTGAATATTGCGATTGGTGTATCTAATCCTAAAGTTATCTATTTAAGTTCAAAAAATAAAATTTTCAAATCTACAGATAAAGGCAATAGTTGGCTAAATATTGGATTTTCTTCTGATCCCATTACCTGTATAGAAGTTGATCCTTCAAATTCAAATCGTTTATACATTACTTACGGAGGTTATCATAACAATGCTAGAGTAGAAGTTACGAATGATGGAGGGAATAGTTACAATGATTTAACTGGATCACTTCCGAACTTACCAGTTAATGTAATCAAATGTCAAAAAAATGCAAATCAAGCTTTGTATTTAGGTACAGATGTGGGTTTATTTTATAGAGATGCCTCAAAGTCGGATTGGGAATTATTTAATAATAACTTACCTAATGTAGCGGTTACAAGTCTGGATATTTCTTACATCGACAATAAAATTTGGGCCGGCACTTATGGAAGAGGGTTGTGGAGTTCAAATCTATTTAATTCTACAGCAACACATGATTTAAATGCGAAGGAATTTTTATTGATTGAAAACAATGAACAAGGATTGGTAAAACTATATAATAAAAATCCACAATTGAAAATTTCTCAAGTCGAGATTCTTGACTTAAATGGGAAATTGATTATGAAAAAATCTTTATTATTACCTTTCCAACAAGTAGAATGCAATCTAGTTGCTGGTATATATTTAGTAAAATTTAGAGCAATGGGAAATCAGTTTATTCAAAAATTTATACAACTTTAATTATATTTTTTCAAGTTAAGATCGCAAATAAATCTATAGGGAGGCATATTGTATAGTCAAACAATTTAGCTAAGTCAAAGCTATAAATAAGATTTAATAAATATGGTCTGTCATTTCAATTCTTCACTCTGGTGAATTGTATATGTCTTAAATAGTTGTTAAATAATACCAATGTGATTTTTGAATTATTCTAATAATTTATAAATCTTATCCCTACCTTCAGGTAGGGACCGCCAAGTATAACTTTATAGACATTTGATCCGCCAAAGGCGGAGAATATTGGACTAAATATCATTTCAAAGCGGTATAACTTCATATTTTTTTATTAATCTATATGAACATCAAATTTTAATTCGTTCATATTACAAAAAAATATCATCTTTGCAAAAATTTTGATCATGATCCGACTCTTTATTTGTTTTATTGTATTAAGCTCTTGTACTAAAAATACAGGGGGTCAGAAAGCCTTTCATTTGGATAATAAGGGTATTAGTTGTGATGCAGATTGGGTGAATAATGAACAGTTTATTATTTGTGGTGAGACTTCAATTTATGCCAATCACGAAAATGGAAGTACTCAAAAAGATGCCTTTGTTTTAGTCACCAACCATAAGACAAAAGATGTAAAGGGATTTATTGTAGGTGATCAATTGAATAATTTTCGATTTGAAAATGTAAATGCTATTCAAAATCAATTTTTGTTCTCCGGATATGGATTCGAAAATAAGAATGCCATAGTAGCTGGTTTCTCAAACAATATGGAAATGAAATGGGCATTCTCATCAGACCAATTGCAAGGATTTGAGGAACCTAAATCTGCAGTTAACAAAGATGGGAATTTTCTTATCATTTCCAAAAAACCAGATACAACTCCATATTATGGCGTATTTAGTTTGTTCACCAAAGAAGGCAAAGAATTGTGGACAAAAAAACTAGATCATATTGATGTGATGTCAGATATTTTCTCAGCAAATAATGGAGACTTTATTCTTAACTATAAAGAAAAAGGTGCTTATATAGATGGAGGTACGCGCAAAAAATATTTTATTTCTCCTGTCCTAAGAGTCTCTACAGAAGGCAAAATAACTTATCAAATGAAATTCCTAATAGATAGAGAAAAATTCATGGATCTAGATTTTCATCAGGTTCTTGAAACCAAAAGTGGAGATTTGTATTTTGTAGGATCAGGATGGACGGTTTCGAATCGCACCGACTTACTTATTATCAAAACGGATGCTAATATAAAAATTAAATGGTCATCATCTTATAAAACCGATCATGAATTAGCAATTAAGGCAGCCATTCTCAATGAGAAAGAAGAATTAATTATTGCTGCTGATTCGTATGGTCATAGTGGGGGAATGTTGCGAGCTGCCATTTCTCCAAGTGGGGATGTGCTATGGAACTCGTTTAATACTTCAACGCCATATGAACAAATAAAAACTATAAATTATACTAAAACAGGGTATGATTTAATTTATGACAAAACTTTAAGTTTTGCTGCAATGACAACTAATCTCGAGGGTGTTAGCTGTTTGGGAAAGACGTCTTCGTTGACTTTTGTAAGAAGTAATGCAGAAGTTATTCTAAGTACTCACAATGCTGAATTTGAAGAAACTTTAGCGAGATGGAAACCATGCGAATTGAAAGTCAAAGCAGTATCAGGATTGAAAATAATTGAAGATTGCGGTAAATTCTAATTGCAATCAAGTTCAAAAGTTGGTGAGAATATTTAATTCTACTTTTTATATACTTCCATAAATTTCGATAGGAGTATGCTATAGAAATGTGAAATTAAAAGTAAATATTTTAGTTCGAAATTAGTCAAAATATCTTGTGGTATTAAAATATATAGTATTTTTGAGCTGCAATCTAAGATGATAACTAGAATTAAAATTGAAAATTTGAAGGTATCAATTCCATTAAAGAAATATTATTAGTCAAAAAGCTGGACGAGCGAGTTTTTTTTCTTGAGAAGGAAGTTGCTATGAGTTGTGAAAAGGTTAAACAAATCCGAATATTAATTCCGTACGGATGAAATATCGGTAACACTTAAGCAAATTCGAATATTAATTCCGTACGGATGAAATATCGGTAACAGGTAAACAAATCAGAAAATTCAATCCGTACGGATGAAATATCGGTAATACTTAAACAATCCGTAGGGATGAAACAATAAAAACATGGCTAATACATACACACAATTACACGTGCAATTTATTTTCGCACCAAAATTTCGCGAATCTTTAATTCGCACCGATTGGGAAAACGATTTGTATAAATACATCACCGGTATTGTTCAAAATAACAAAAGCAAAATGATTTGCATAAACGGAATGCCAGACCACCTTCACATGCTTGTAGGATTTCATACCA
>JBDSHL010000104.1:0-22027 GCA_039918515.1 Saprospiraceae bacterium
ATTCTTATTGATATAGTTCTTCCATTTCTCATCATTAGTCTGTATAGCTATTGCAAATACATCAACAGAATCCTTATGCTCAAGATAATATTTATGTAATTTAGGTGTTTCCTCCTGACAGTGTTCACATTCAGGATTGTACATATAAACAATAAGATAATCTGCTTTCATGGTATACAATTCTTGACTATTGCCTAAAGGATCAACTGAAATAACATTTGGACCCTGTTGCCCCAATAAACAATGTGACATTTCAAAAGCACGTTTTTGAATTACAGATGTTGACAATGAATCTTGCCAAAAAGCTTTTTCCTTTGTGAAATAATTTTGAACCATAAATACAAAAACTGCTTCCGCATCCATCAGTGGGCATTTGCCCGGTTCATAGGTCAACGTAATCCAATTTGCTATGGCTTTAAAATATTCTTTATTATGAATTACCTTCTGCATAAGCATATGAGCAGATTGAATAATGGAATCCTGATTCTGCGGTGTAAGATCCTTAAAAAATCTTTTTAACTTATTTCCAATGATAACTGTATGCAATAATCTTTCATCCGAAAAGTTAACATTGTCCCAGAATTCATTGCGAAATTTTACTAATTGGGCTTCTTTACTTAATGTCTCATCAAGTTTTGGGTTTTGTCCTCCGTTTTTAAAATTTACAAATAATGATTTTGGATATTTATTGTATAATTCTTTTATTTTGGACATACGCTGATTGTCGTATTTTATGAGATCTGATTTGAGTTGACGATATTCTGGTGAATCTTCTTTTAGGTTTTTCAATTCGTTATTTATTTTTCCAATAGAAGCCTGTATCGGGCTTTCGAACTTTATATTTTCATAAAACAAAGAGTTTTCTTCACTCCCCTTTATTTCCATAGAATTAAATAAATCTGAAGCTAGGGCTGTCATTTCGAATTCTTGATCTTCACCAATGAAAACTTGAACATATTCGTCTTTGCGACCAGGAATACTAAAATAATATAATCCCTGATCCATTGCCTTGTCCTTTTTATAGTGAATAACTCCATCAGTGGAATTCAAGGTGTCTGCAAGAAAGTTTTGGTCTAAATAGAAACCAATGATATTCACTTTTCCAGAAGCAGTGATATCTTTTAAACGAATAGTAATGTCTGTTGAATTTCCTACATTATCTGATTTTAATTTATGTATAGGATCGGTTTGGGAACCTCTGAAGTTATTAGAATCAATAGCTATAGAGTCCTTTGAATTATATTTGAATGGAGTGTTTAAAAATACAATTATGCTTAGAATAAGGTTGGAAGTAATACACATAGTTGCTTAATAAGTTTGTATGAGGACGAATAAATCACAAATTTTATTATCTAATATTTTTCACAAAAATAAACAATTTAAACAATTCTTTATTTTAAACGGTTCGGTTGATCTGGAATTTTTCACTTACAAAAATGTTAAATATTTATTATAATCATACTTAATAAATATTTATTACCTTTTTGAAACGAAGATTCTTAGTTTAGAAGTGAAATAACTAGAGATGTATTATTGCTAGTGATACAACTAAAATTATCTAATCAGCCCTATCGCTTATTCAAGAATTGCCTCAACCAATAGAGGAATTCAATAGCCTTGCCGTTTTAGAATCTTTTTATAAGTAAGTATCTTTTAGATTGAGCCTTATCCGGCTAAGGCTGCTGCGCCTCCAACAATTTCTGAGAGTTCTCTGGTGATGGCTTCTTGTCTGGCTTTATTATAATTAATTTTTAATTCGCCAAGCATCGTTTCAGCGTTTTCTGTAGCTTTATCCATGGCGGTCATTCTTGCACCGTGTTCTGAAGCAGCATTATCAAGAACACATTTGTATAATTGTGATTGAAGAATAGATGGAATTAATTCTTTGAGTAGATTTTCTTGTCCTGGTTCAAAGATATAATCAGGTTTTGTTCCTTTGCCTTTTCCTACTGGTGCTTTGATTTTGTGAATGGGAAGGAATTGTTCATTTTCTGGAAACTGTGTTCCTGCATTCTTAAACCTTCCGTAGAATATTTCAATTTGATCAACTTCTGACTGTGCAAATTGCGTCATAAGTTTATCTGCGCATTCTGCAATTCTTTCAAAATTTAATCCTATAAAGGCATCAACATAATCTGTATTTATTTTACATTTAGGATAGCGTCTTTTAAAAAATTCATTGGCTTTTTTTCCAATACAAAGAAATGATAAATCACCCTTTCTTGCTTGTTCAACATAAGTTTCTTGAATTTTCTTCTGAGCAAGCTTAAATATATTGGTGTTGAATGCTCCACATAATCCACGATCAGAACTGATTATAACCAATAATGGTTTTTTCATTTCAGTTGATTTTCCAAATGATTCTGCTCCTAATCCATCTGAGTAAGTCATAATGTTGCTCATCATGACATTTAATTTGTTGGCATAAGGACGCATTTGAACAATGGCTTGTTGAGCTCTCCTCAACTTAGCTGCGGAAACCATTTTCATCGCTCTAGTAATCTGTTGAGTCGAGATTACTGACTTGATTCTGCTTCTTACTTCCTTTAGATTAGCTGCCACGGTATACTATATACTTTGAATAATTAAAAAAATTACTTTACGTATTTAACAGAAAGATCTGATGCAATTGATTTTACAATATTTAGATCTGCTTCCTCTAATTTTCCTTTACGGAAATTCTCAAGAATTCCAGGATGTAATTGATCCAATGTTGCGAAAAGAACATTTTCAAAAGCCTTTACTTGTTCTACTGGAATGTCTTTAAGTAAATTATTTGTTCCAAGATAAATAATGGCAACTTGTTTCTCCACTGCAACGGGACTATACTGCGATTGCTTCAATATTTCAACATTGCGTTTTCCTTTATCCAAGACTGCTTTTGTTGATGCATCAAGATCTGATCCAAATTTGGAGAATGCTTCCAGTTCTCGATATTGGGCTTGATCCAATTTCAAAGTTCCGGAAACCTTTTTCATTGATTTAATTTGGGCATTACCACCAACACGTGATACCGAAATACCTACGTTTATAGCTGGGCGAATTCCAGCATTGAATAAGTTAGATTCAAGGAATATCTGTCCATCTGTGATAGATATTACGTTGGTTGGGATATAAGCTGAAACGTCTCCAGCTTGAGTTTCTATGATCGGAAGTGCAGTTAATGAACCTCCCCCTTTGACAATTCCTGCTTTCTTCAATGATTCAGGAAGGTCATTCATGTTTTGGGCAATCTCATCATTGTTGATAACCTTGGCTGCTCTTTCTAATAATCTTGAATGCAAATAGAATACATCACCCGGATAAGCTTCTCTTCCCGGAGGTCGGCGAAGCAACAATGATACTTCTCTATAGGCTACAGCTTGTTTAGAAAGATCATCATAAATTACTAAGGCTGGTCTTCCAGTATCTCTGAAAAATTCACCAATTGCTGCTCCTGCAAATGGTGCATAAAATTGCAAAGGAGCTGGATCAGCAGCAGAGGCTGAAACAATAGTGGTATAAGGCATTGCCCCATATTCTTCTAAAGTTCTCGCAACTCGTGCAACAGTTGATGCTTTCTGACCTGATGCAACATATATACAGTATACGGGTTCCCCTCTATCATAGAATTCCTTTTGATTAATGATTGTATCAATAGCGATAGCTGATTTTCCTGTCTGTCTGTCACCAATGATTAATTCTCGTTGTCCCCTCCCAATTGGAATCATGGAATCAATTGCTTTGATTCCTGTCTGCAATGGTTCGTTTACCGGTTGACGAAATATAACTCCCGGCGCTTTACGTTCAATGGGCATTTCATATTTAACTCCGGTGATGGGTCCCTTACCATCAATAGGTTGACCAAGAGTGTTGACAACTCTACCAACCATCCCTTCACCTACTTCTATGGAAGCAATTTTATTTGTTCTTTTTACACGAGATCCTTCCTTAATACCTGTCCAAGAACCCATGAGCACAACGCCCACATTATCTTCTTCAAGATTAAGTACGATGGCTTGAACTCCTGTCTCGAATTCTACAAGTTCTCCAGATTGAGCATTAGTCAATCCGTATACACGTGCAATTCCGTCTCCAACTTGAAGTACGGTTCCAATTTCTTCCAATTCTGCAGCGGTGCTTACTCCTGAAATTTGTTGCTTGAGTATTGCTGATATTTCTTCTGGTTTAATATTTACCATAATAGTTTTTCTATGATTTAATTACTAAGTTAGTATAAGATTTATCGTGTAGTCCAGTTTTCATGGAGTCTAAATTCTTCTTTACGGTTGCATCTACTTGTTGACCATCCATTTGAAAAATATACCCTCCAATTATAGATGGATCAACGACTTGTATAAGTTCCATCGTTTCACCATTTTTTAACCATGATTTAAATTTATTTTTTATCAAGTTAACTTCGCTCTCGCCCATGATGGTTGCACTTATAAGTTTAGCGGGTCTGATTTTATTTAAAGATTTATATTGATCTACAAAAGAAGTACATATTTGAGGGATTATTGACTCTCTTCCTTTTTGAATTAATATTTCTAAAAATGATTGTGTTAATGGATTAATTTTATCTGTAAAAATTGCTTTGAATACTTTTAATTTTTTATCTGTATTAATTATCGGATTCTTAATAAACAACAAAAGATCTTTGTTTTGACAAGCATTAGAAACTTCTTGCATGTCATTATTAATAGCATCAATCAACCCCTTTTCCTGGGATAGATCTAATAATGATTTAGCATATCGTCCTGCAATTTTACTAACTGACATATTCTATTAATTCATATTAACTTCATCAACAAGTTTTTTAACATATTCTTGTTGGCTTGAGTCATTTGATAAATTCTTGCGTATAATTTTCTCTGCAATATTAATTGCCATAGCTCCAACTTGATTTTTGACATCTACTAGTGCAGCAGTCTTGGCATTTTCAATTTCCTTCTTTGCATTAATTGTAATTCTTTGAGCTTCTTCTTTTGCTTTCTCTTTAGCTTCGGTAAGCATAATAATTGTTGCATCTTTAGCCTCTTTGATGATGCGCATTTTTTCTTCTCTTGCTTCAGCCATAATGCGCTCATTCTCGGATTGCAAATTCATCATCTCCTCACGTGCTTTTTTGGCAGCGTCCAGAGATTCTTGAATTTTATCTGTGCGATCATTAAGTGCATTTACAATGGGCTTAAAAGCGAGCTTGCCTATAAGGCTCCAGAATATTAGGAATACCAGTGTGGCCCAGAATATGGTACCGAACATTGGCTTGATAGGTGAGAACTCAATCCATGAAATGATGTATAAAAAATTCATAGTTTCAATTTTTTAAATAAAATAAACAGGCACAGATCAATCAAGTATTCTGTGCACTGTCCGTGAATTTTCTTAAGCTACTAGATAAGAAAGTAGAATTGCAATTAATGCTGTACCTTCAACAAGTGCGGCCATCAAAATCATGTTAGCACGAATATCTCCAATCGCTTCAGGTTGACGCGCAATGGCCTCAACCGCTTTGCCACCAATACTGCCAATTCCAATACCTGCACCAACTGCTGCAAGACCCATACCAATAGCTACAATAGAACCTGTCATACTTTTGTTTTTATAATAATTAATGAATTAATTTTTCTCGTCATGGTGATGTTCTTCTATCGCTGCACCAATGTATGAAGCGGTTAAAAGAGTAAATACATAAGCTTGAATAAACACTACAAGTAATTCTATCGCTGACATGAGCAATGCCAATAAGATAGAACCAATTGAAGCCCCAAGTGCTGCTCCTACATTTTCGCCGGATTTGCCAAATATATATATTAAGCTTATAAATACAATAATTACAATATGACCTGCTGTAATGTTGGCAAATAATCTCAACATCAATGTAACAGGTTTAATAAATATTCCTAGAATTTCTATCGGGGTAATAATAATTTTCACTGCAGCAGGTATATTAGGCATCCATAGAATATGCTCCCAGTAATGTCTTTTTCCATTAATATTAACGATAATGAACACGATTATGGCAAGCACCATAGTAACTCCAAGATTTCCAGTGACATTAGCTCCTCCAAAAAATGGAATTTGTCCAAATAAATTTAATCCTAAAATGAAAAAAAAGATGGACAACAGCAAGGGCATATAATTCATATACTTTTTTCCTAGAAAAGGTATCGCAACCTCATCTCGAATAAACTCTATAATTGGTTCAATTAGTTTTTGAGCACCAGAAGGCGCTGTCCCGGGAGCAGAACGATATCTTCTAGCCATCCCTAAAAATACCCAAGACAAAAATCCAATTACGAGTAACATGGCAAACACATTCTTGCTTATTGAGAAATCATAAAAAGAAGTTATCCCACCACCAAATATACCACCATCAGCTGCACTGGCCTGATCTAGTTCATATTTGTTATTATTGTAAAGAACGTAATTGATATCTCTCTTTTTTCCTTTTATTTCTCTTTCTTCAATTTCAAATCCTTGAATTTCCACCTGACCTATTGGAAAACCAATATCTTGGATAAGCATAACTTTCCCCATGTTTAACACATACCGATCGATCGCCAGATGGCCTGAGCCGTGATGATCATCATTAATATGAAATTTACCAGAAGAAAACAAAGACCATCCTTGCCCAGGAGCATAAAGAATACAAGGCAAAGGAAAATTCCAAGGGCCTATACTATATACGTTTAGGTCTGAAATATGATGAAAAGCGGTTTCTTTAGGGTCAAATTTACCATGCTGCTCGGTTTTGGCTCCATTCGATTCCACTTGCTTACCTTCTTCATTTATAAGAATTTTATCCTCGGTTTTCGATTCAGGATCAGTTTGGACAGAAGATTGAAGCTTAGTTGTTGCTTGCTCCTGTATCTGTTCTTTAGAATTTGCCTGTCCTTGAACATCTGTTTGAGCAGATATTCTAGAATTAATAAATAAAAAAACAAATAGAATTTGGCAAAATTTCATAAATGGCTAAGCCAGCTTTATTTCGCCGCAAAAGTAATCTCAATTCCTTAATTTTAGAATCTAAAATTGTTAATCAGTTGTTTACAAATCTATGATAATCTTAAGATTCGGGGTAAGTATCCTTAGTTATTCACTATTTAATTTAGATAGAGTAATAGAGTTCATCATTAAACTTTGCTCTTTAATCTATCTTAAGGTTAGTGGTTCTATTTTCTTTAAAAATTATCCCTATCCAATGCAGCGAAATCGCATTTCCCAGATTCTAACTATATTGGGTAATAATTAATTTTTGAAACGAATGTGGATCCGATATTTATCTGTTATAAGCTTCCTACTAAGCCTGACTTCTTGCTATAAAAATTCCTTTGAGTCTCCTATTATAGAATCTCCTAATCCCAAAACAAATCATTGGAAGAAAGTCTATGGGCAAATTCTAAATTACAACAACAGTCCGATCGCATTTGCTAAAGTTATTTTTAAAAGTAAAATCGTTGAAACCAATGAACATGGTTATTTTCAATTTGAGGACTTTATCTCTGAAGATCGTTCCATTATTAAAATTCAGCATCCTCAGTATATCGATGGAATAGTAAATATCAAAGCTTTCACTGAAGGAAATCAAAGAGTTATCTGTCATCTCCTATTTAAAAATTCAAGTAACAGATATTCCTCTAGTGACAAAATTTCAATAAATTCAATTCATGGCTTTAAAATTCATTTTGAAGAAAATAGTTTTAACAATGAAGACAGCACTAAATATTCAGGAGAGCTTAGATTCAATTATAATTTATTAGAACTTTCTTCAACCATTTTTGACAACATACCAAACGATCATTTCGCTATTAAAGACAAAGAACAAAATCTTGTGTTGCCTCAAATGCCAGTAATTTTTTTAGAAGTAAAAACATTAAATGGTGAAAATCTAATATTGAATAAAGAGGCTAATATCGAAATAGAAATACCGAACAACTTAATTAATGGAAGCAATGCCAATATCGACATATGGTATCTGGATGAGAAGGATGGTGTTTGGAAAAACAAATTCACTGCAACTAAGTCCAATAATATTTACTTCGGAAAAATTGAAAAACTGGGTTTTGTCAAAATCGAAGAAGGCAAAAAGCAGATTACATTATCTGGTCGTTTTATTGGATTCGACCAATTGCCTGCTCTAAATTTACAATTTTTTTCTTCACTATCTTTTGACCAAGTCCAATTAAATGATGCTGGCTTTTATTCCATCAAGGTTCTTGCAAATATTAATTACAATCAGGAACTTTTTAACTTACAAAATCAATCTTTATATGCAAGTCAACTCAATGTTAAGGATTTAGATATGACTCTTGATAACCTAAGCTTGGATAATTCAGACAATGTATATATCAAAGCAAAAGTAGAAGATTGTAACAATAGCACTAACGCCAACAATTGGATTATTCTAAGAGAATCTGATCAACTCATTGACCAAAAGCTTCTTCCTGATCAAAACGGGCTAATCCTAGAAATAATAAAGTCTTCGAATTTATCAAATTTTGTCTTATTTAGTGGGAGTGCTAGGCCATATATCATTAATAAAGCTGATCCAATATATTTAAATTCCCATAAAAATATCTTAGGGGATATTGAAGTTTGCGGATCCGATGAAGGTCAATCTGAAATGGAAATTATGAATTCAAATAACTTTCTTCTCGGCCTACATTACTTTCCAAAAAATACATATCAGTTTATTGGAAAAGATGAAAAAAATGGGATTCTCGATCTAGAATGGATTGATATATTTAGTGAAAATGATCAAATAACTTATTTAATATCACTTAGAATCGAAAATGGGCAAGCAAGTATTCTCAGCAATAGAATTGATTCTTATGTTAAAGGTAATCCGTCTATAAGATTTACATTTCAAAATCTTCAAATGGCAAAAATTAATATTATCAATAAATTTAACAATTCGAATAGTACGATAATAGATATTTCAGATTTACAAGTGATTGATCAAGAAGGTCAGACTTATCATATGAATTTTAAAGGCCTTTACTTAAAATAATATTTCAAGTGCCTAAACCCAGTCCAGAATTATTTAATCAATATGTAAATAAGGTTTATTCTTTGTGTAGAAAATATTCACATGATATTCCGACTGCTAAGGATATGATGCAGGAATGCTTTCTTCATTTATATCAGAACATACATAAATATAATCCTGAACTTGGGTCTCTAAATTCTTGGGTCTTCAGAGTATCAACCAATGTAATCTTGAAGCAAATTGAAAAAAACAAAAAATACAAGGCTGCATATCAGCACAGAGAGCTTATAAATCTTTGGGATAATTCAGAACTAGAAATTGATCCAATTGTACTTTTTACAACATTAGAGGAATTACCTCATGGATATAAAAAAGTATTGAATCTTTATGTTCTTCAGAACAAATCTCATAAAGAAATTGCCGAAGAATTAAATATTTCCGAATCTACATCAAGATCTCAATTATCTAGAGCTAAATCATATTTTATAAAACTATTTAAAAATTCAAATAATGAAATTAAATGAATCATTTGATTGGGGTGATATAGAACTTCATTCTCTAGAGATTAATCAGAATGAAGAATGGATGAAGTTAGAAAAGACTTTAAAGCAGAAAAGAAAGAAACGGTTTTTAATGATCTTTTTATGGTTAGGACTTGGGTTCACTAGTATCTTTTATTTTAATAAATTGAATAATAAAAAAGAAATGATAGTAAATTCTTCCTTACAAAATAAAAATAATTTAGACATAAATACAAAGACCTTGGTTGTCAATGAAAATTTGAATTATATTCAATCAGTAGGAATCAACGATGGTAAGTCCGAAACCAGTCCATTAAATATTAGCAAGTCGACAGTTCAGTATTCATTGATCAAAGCAAATCAAATATCATTTAAACATAAATCATCAAACCTTCAGGAGAGTTCAGATATTGAATTTAAACAAAACGGAGAATTGCATCAGAATGTTGAATGGGCAATATGCAACACTTATCTTAAGATGCAAAAAGACCTTATTACACCATTAGAAAGCAAATCTGGTTCAAATATTTACAATGGTGAGCATATTAACACAATAGAAAAAAATCTTGAGATCTCCTTTATTACATTCATAAATCCATCTTCAATAAAAAGTTCAAATGTAGATTTAAGTAATACGATTAATCCACCACTAATTTATACAACTAAGAAGAGATATTTAATAAATTTTATTGATTTTAATTTAAGTTATGGTTTAAATACAACTAATTTTTATCTAAATAATAAAACCAGTGAAACTTTCCTTCAAAGAAATAAAAACATTACTGAAGGATTTGATTCGTATCAGGGAGAAGTATTATTTGGACATCAATTAAATTCTAATACATCATTCTCTATTGGAGTGAATGCTCGTATCATTCATAATATCACACATGAATCTGGATCTCTTGAAACGAAGGAATTATTGAAAGATCAAATAATAGAAATTAATAAAAAAGATGGCTTTATTGTTCAAGAAATTAGAGGAGATATTGAAGGTTCGTTCAAAAGGTTATATCAAACTCACTTTTACAATAGGTTTATTTCAATTTCGATTCCTGTTGTTGCATCTAGAAAAATTCGATTACCTCTAGCAGCACTGATGAATATTGAAACATCAATAATATTTAGCCTATACAATGATGTTAAGGGTTTTCTTCCTTCACAGTCGAAATCTTACAGGTTTGAAAAAACAGATGACTATGTCAGGCATTCAAGAATTCTTGATGCCTTCAGAATAAAAATATCCAAAGACCTTCAACTTTCAAATAATTGGCATATTCATCCTTTCATATCTTATACATCAGATCTTGAAAACCGTTGGAAGAATACATTTATTTCCCAAAAAAATAGTTCAATAGAACTTGGGTTTACATTCAAAATTAAAAATAACTTAATTCAAATGCATCGAAATTAAACTTTGCAGATTATTGCTATATTAATTAACTAATAAAATTGAAATCATGAAAAAGTTTTTACTCCTTACATTTATAATCTTTCAAGGATTTAATCTACTATCTCAAGCTACTCTTGTTGGTCCTCCAAATATGGTTGTTTCATGTGAACACAGCATTGATATAGCTAATTTAATGGATTATCGCAATAAGGAATTTGGAGATCTTGTGTTTGACCTAACCTTAAGAACACCAGTCGCCTCTGAAGATATTGTGTGCTCTGGTTACTGCAAACCAGACTCAATTACATCTTATCCTGGATATGTCAATACTACCAGTCTCCCTAAACTAGCGTCAAATCAAGCATGTGAATATTTCAATTCTTACTTTGCTATTAATGATCCATTTAAAAAATACAAATTAGTCTGGGGTTATTCTGGTTTTGCTTTAGGAAGCCCTAATTTAAAGATAAATGTTAATGTTGAAGATCTAAGAGAATGTGGAAAAGGAAAAATACTTAGAACTTTTACATTAAAAGACCAAGGCAATTCCATTACAACAACACAGACCATCTGGATTGTTAATTGCTATCCTATCTATATGAACGTCAATGATCCAAATGATCCAAAGAATAGTTTCGAATGGCCAAAAATCAAAAATTTAACAGTCTATGGATGCGGAAATGATCATTTACCTTCTGTAGATCCACCAATTCTAAAGGATACGTTGCATAATTGTGCATTAATCTCAATTGAATTTAGAGATGAAATTCTTTCAGGTAATCTTGCATACTGTTTTAAGATAAATAGAACATGGGCAGTTATTGATTGGTGCCAATATGATCCTTTTGTTAGTTCAACATTTGGTAGATGGGAATTTACTCAGGAAATTATCGTAATAGATACAATTAAACCCTTGATTAATTTATCTATTGACCCTTGTTATGAATTGAATGTGAATAATAATTCTCAAGTGAAATTTGAAATAAAGACTACAGATAATTGCACATCTTTCAATTGGTTAGAAAATTCTTATCTAATAGATATTAATAATGATGGAATTGGCAACTTAGGTGGTTATGATTGTAAGGTTGGTCCACTAAGTCAAAAAGAATTTTCTTCAGGACAAATACCAGTATTTAGTACTAATCCATATTCGATCAATAATCGCAATCCTCTTGATCCAAATGGAAATTATCCATTAGGGACTCATAAAATTGTCTTTATTACTGAAGATGGATGCGGAAATACAATGAGACTAACTAAGACCTTTACAATTGTAAGTGGTGAACCACCAAGCATTAAATGTATAGGCCCCCCAGTTGCTACAGTAATGGAATCCAGAGGTTTTGTTACAGTATGGGCTCAAGATTTGGTTGCTAACCTTACAGACAATTGTGACTTAAATTTAATTCCCTCATTTTCCCAAGATTTTTATGATTCTATTAGAACCTATACCTGTAGAGATTTTGAATCACTAGGATTTCCTTCATCTATTCACAGGCAACTTAAAGTATGGGTAAAAGATAAATCAGGTCATAGCAATTCCTGTGATGTGTTATTAGAAATTAGCAATTCAAATAATATCTGTAATTCAGATTCAATTCTAGTTAAAGGGTCTTTCTTTACTATTGCGAACAAACCCATAGATAGAGTAGATTACTCGATTACTGGATTAACTTTATCAACAATTAATGGAAATACTTATTGTAACAATAGCTATAATCATTTTATTAAAAAGTTTGATTTTCCGTATTCTATTATTCCTACCAAAATAGATCAGAAATTAAATGGTGTAGACGTCTGGGATATTGTTAAAATAAGGAGATATATATTAGGAATTGAGTTGCCTTCTGAGCCTACAGCTTATTTGGCAGCAGATGTTAATTTATCAAATAATATGACCGCTGTTGATTTAGTTGAAATTCAGAAAGTAATTCTTGCTACTACTTCTAACTTTGGAAAAGTAGATAAATATAAATGGAATTTTATTAGAGATAGTGTTTTACCAATAAACCAAATAAACAATTCTAATATTAAAATAATTGGGTATAAATACGGTGATGTTGATGGAAGTGCCTTAAGCCAATGTTCAGATTCTAATAAAATATTCAACCCTAAACTTAATTTTACTTTAGATACACTTAAACTAAATAAATCAGAAACACGAGATATAAATTTTTATTCAACAAACTTTAAAAATATTTGCTGTTTTCAGTTAGACATAGAGTATGATCCACTAAAACTTAAAATAAATTCTATTGCCTGTCATACCAACTTTCAAGTAATTTCTCAAATCCATAAGAATCATGTAAGTTTTATTGTTGTTAATCCTTTTGAAGGCCTAGATAATAGTATATCCAATAGTGAAATAATATTTACCATTAATGCAACTACATTGGAAAATACCAATACTTCTACCTTGAGATTTTCAAATGAATTAACAAAGAGTATTGCTTATAATAGCAAAGGAGAACCTTTAGATATTTGCTTGAATGGGATGTCTACCAATGTGAATCCAATTACCATTTCTAGAGAATTGATCTGTTTTCCCAATCCTTTTAGTCAATACTTCACCATTCCTTGGAATGAAGATTTAGATGGTTCCAAGATTGAAATATTCAATACCGATGGAATATCAATTTATCATTCAATATTGGACTTTGATCTTAATATTAATGAATCCTATTTTACAAGTCCTGGTTTGTATTTAATTAAATGCAGTAAGGAAAAAAATATTCTAACCAAGAAGATAATAAAAATATAATCGAGATTGCTCCTGGGTAATAAAGAAAAATGCCTCAGTTTTATACTGGGGCATTTTTATTGATATTAGGTAATAATTTTATATTAGATAGGAGCTTAGAATTTTATACTTATTCTAATTCTCCATGGCGACAGCTTCCACTTCTTTGTAAATTCCATAATAAGCACCAATCATTCCTTTAAGAGCTTTTCTAGCAAAGAAAATTCTGCTTTTAACGGTACCTAATGGTAAGTTAAGCTCATCAGCAATTTCCTGATATTTGAATCCATTGAAATATCTAAGGAAAGGAATTTTAAGTGAATCGTCAAGACTGTCTACCATTCTGTTTAACTCAGTCATCATCATATCAGATTCAGCACTATTGCCTATCGAATTATTGATTGAGTTCAGATAGTATTGATTCTCGCTATTATCACTTACAATACCACCTTTAATTTTTCGGCGATAATTATTGATGAAGATATTCTTCATAATAGTGATCAACCAAGCTTTGAAATTTGTACCGGGCTGAAATTTATCTCTATTAGAAAGTGCTCTAAAAGCCGTCTCTTGATATAAATCCTTCGCAGCTTCCATATCTCTAGTAAGTCCTAAAGCAAAATTGTTTAAAGTCTTTGTCTGCTTATTTAGTGACTCGAAAAATTCAACTGAAGACATCGTATTTATTTTCCTCAAAGATAATACTTTGTTTAACTAATCGAGGATAAAAGTTAAACAAAATTCGTTAAAAATTTCTTAATAGTCCATCTCATTTATAACTGCCTGATTAACAATTTGATATCTAGGCTTATAAAAAATATACGAATTGAATTCGACAAAATAATATAATATAATTTTTATAATACTAAAATTTTACTTTTGCGCCAATTTATAAAGATATAAACCTAGAAATGAGAAAATTATATTTGGCATCCAAATCGCCAATATTGGGTTAAACATCTCTGAACTGGCAAAAGTCAAGCTTAATTTTGATAAAAATATATACACTACCCCCAGAATAATACCAGCAGCCAAATGCAAACCAAGGCCTCCTCTGACTTTTCTACTAGCAATACATACCCCAATAAAGCTCATGATGAATGTTGTAATGGGGTCTGCCGTTCTCCTATGTTTTTCTACCTCATAGATTCTCGTAATTCCTGAACCTTTAGTCTTCTCCTTTTCAATATATTGGCTTAGCTCGGCCGTAGACATTTGATCTTTATCATTCTTAAACATTACAAAATCTGAAACTTCAAGATTGAGCGCAGTATCCATTGATTGGTTCGCATAATACTCAAACTTCTCCCCTTGATTAATGTCCCATCGGCGTATTTCATAATCCTTTATTGTCCATTTGTTATTAGAAATGTTATAACGGATAGAATTAGCATTTAATACTTCTGTAAGCTTAGAATTTTCGATTTTCATCAGTTGAAAACCCGTTCCACTTGAATCATAACTATTAAAAGTATTCATATAGGCTTCTATTCCAGGCGCAACAAAATAATGAATAAATCTATCTTTTCGAATAAGTGGGTTAGCCTTTAAATATTTGTTGTCAAAAGCACTAAAGACTTTGTTGCCATTTGGAACAAGAATATGATCAGCATAAAGATGTATTATTGTAAATAATAAAGCGGACAGCATAAAAGGTTTCAAGAATCTTGTATAACTCATTCCACTGCTAAACATAGGTATAAGTTCTGTCTTTTCAGCTAGTCGTGATGTAAAGAATATTACTGTTATCAATGCATACAATGGAAACAGTAAAGAATTAATCCATGGAATAAAATTTAAATAATAATCTCTTATAACTTCCCACAGACCTATATTTTTGGAAATAAATTTTTCAATCCTCTCACTTACATCGAATACCACTGCTATAATAGACAACAATCCCAATGTGAATAGAAAAGTAGTAATATATTGTTTGATGATATATTTATCTATTATGCTTAATTTAAAGAATTCTTTCAATTTATAGTCTTTTAGAAATAATACTTATTTTTTCATTTTTCCAGTCTTGGTAATCTCGCGTTAATATATGTTTTCTTGCCTCTTTTACCAATTGAAGATAGAAGGATAGATTTTGTAAAGTAGCAATTTGTCCACCAAGCAATTCTCCTGCAATAAACAAGTGACGAAGATAACTCTTAGAATGGTTTTGACTTGTAGGACAATCTATTTCACTATCTATTGGACTGAAATCCTCAGACCATTTTTTATTTCTAATATTTATAACTCCTTGATTAGTGTAAAGGATACCATGTCTCGCATTTCTTGATGGCAAAACACAGTCAAACATATCAATGCCTTTAGCTATACATTCAAGAATATTAGCAGGGGTTCCAACTCCCATTAGATATCTCGCATTTGACTCTGACATATGCTCTGTACACAAACTAACCATTTTATATAAATCTATATCTGGTTCACCTACTGAAAGTCCTCCAATGGCTTGAATGGGACTATTAAATTCTGCATTGAATAATATTGAATCCTTCCTTAAATCAGGATAGACAGACCCTTGTGCAATTGGAATAAAAGCTTGGTCATAACCATAGAGGTTTTGTGTATTTTGATAATGTTTCATGCCCATTTCTAGCCATGATTTAGTTATATACAATGATTTTATTGCTGCTGGTTTACTAGATGGATAAGGTGGACACTCATCTAAGGCCATCATAATATCTGAACCAAGTATTCTTTGCGCATTTACAACAGATTCTGGTGTAAAAAGATGTTTAGATCCATCAATATGTGAATTGAAATATACGCCTTCCGGTTTAATTTTTCTTCTGCCACTTAATGAAAAAACTTGATATCCACCGCTATCGGTAAGTATCGGATATTTCCAATTCATAAATTTATGCAATCCTCCGGCTTTGTGAATAATTTCAGTTCCTGGTCTTAAGTATAGATGATAAGTATTGCCCAGAATTACTTGTGCCTTAATAATATCTTCAAGTTCTTGCTGATGTATTCCTTTAACTGTTGCCAATGTTCCAACAGGCATAAATATTGGTGTTTCTATTTCACCGTGATCAGTATGTAAAACTCCTGCTCTTGCATTCGATCTTTTATCAGTAGAAATTAATTTAAAACTAATCATACTGATTTGGATTGCATTCTCATAAATACTCCAAGCATTAAGGAGAATACAATTAAGGAAGTTCCTCCTTTACTAATAAAGGGTAAAGGAATTCCAATAATAGGTACCAGGCCAAGGGTCATACCAATATTCACAATGACGTGAACAATAATAAATCCAGCCAATGCAATAGAATAAGTAGAGGCAAATTTATTGTTTGAAGTTTCACTAAATTGAAGTATTCTCCAAGATAAAAAAGTGAAAAGTAGAATTACGATTGCACTTCCTATAAATCCCTGTTCTTCACCTATTGTACTGAAAATAAAATCTGTAGACTGAGCCGGAACATATTTTAGTTTGGTCATATTTCCATTTAAAAATCCTTTTCCAAAAAAACCACCAGATCCTATGGCCACTTTGGACTGTAGAATATTATATAAAGATCCCCTAGGATCACATTCGGAAGGTCTTAACCATACTTTTATTCTCTCTTGTTGGTGTTCCTTTAATCCACTAAATACCGAAACTGAAGAATAAGCAAACAAAATAATTAAACCAGTAGCAATTGGAAGAAATATCGCCAATTTCAAATTTCTATTCAAATACAACAAGTACATTTCAATTAAAATAATAATCAAAGACAGTAAATAAGCATACAATGGATCAACCCAAAAGAATAAATAGCTCAACAAAACAAGAACAGATATCACGATAAGCAATTGATATTTAATTTTTGTAAAATAGTAACTACTAAAAATAATACTGACACACAGGACGCCGAAATAAATGTAAGCGAGAGGAAATAGTATAGAACAAATGAAAACGGCCAATAGAATAAAGAAGATTATATAAACAATTGGATTCAATCCTTCAATATACAATAAAATAAAAAGTGAAAAAAAAGTCAACGCTGATCCTGCATCCGGTTGTATCAAAATCAGTACTACCGGAGCAAAAATAATACACAATAATATCCATTGATTATTCCATGATTTAATATTTACCTTAAAGTAGGTTAGATAACTGCATACGGCTATTGAAGTAGTGAATTTGGCAAATTCAGAAGGTTGAAATGAAAATCCGCCAATATTAAACCAAGCTCTTGTGCCATTAATTTCAGATCCTATAAATGGAACCAATAATAATAAAAACAAACTTATCCCATAAATTATATATGCAAAAGTATGCCAGAATCTAGTGTCAATAAATTGTACTACTCCAAAAATCAACAATGCTAAAACAAGATAAATCAATTGCTTAACTTTCGGACTAGAAGGATCCAAAAAGTTATTAAATTCTTCAAAAGTGTTTGTTGCAGAATAAACGGAGAACCAACCGATCGCAAGTAAACTGATATATATGCCTAGAGTGATCCAATCATAATAAGTTCTTCTATTGGATCCAATCATAATCTTGTAATAATTATCTGTACTAAAGATTATAGCTCATCATAAGCTATCTTATCCAATGAAATAAATGCAGAGCTAAATTTTTTCTTAACTGATTCCAGCGCATACAAAGCATCATTTCTATTTAAGAATGCGCCAGCTTTGAGATGATAATAAGGTTCTTTATATTCCCACTTCGTGGATAAATTGTAGTTTTTCTGGAATTCAGTTTTAGTCTGTTCCATAACTCTTCTATCTGTTGTTGTTATAACGGTTACTCTCCAACCAGATAAATGAGTTATACTTCTATTTATTCTTAAATATTGATTCATCATGCTGGTTACTCGTGAATCTTCATTAACTACAACAGACGATTGTGCTTCTACAATTTTAAATTGAAATAATAGTATGGTAATAATAATGCAAGTTTTATTCATTGTTGAATTAATTGAATGTAACACCATGACAATTTTTAAATTTCTTACCACTTCCACAAGGACATGAATCATTCCGTCCAATCTTTGGCGCAGAATTTCTAATGGTTTGAACTTGTTGAATAGATTCTCTTCCAGCCTGTTCGGCTGCTCTTCTAGCCTTTTCATCTGGATTGTTTTTATTGGTTCTAATTCGACTGAGATCTGATCTCTGTTGTTGTGCTTCTCTAACTTCTTGATTCTGTTGTAATAAAAGCTTGCCTTTAGACAAGTAAGAAGTAATAAGCTGATTCATTTTAAGAACCATATGCTCGAACAATTTATAAGCTTCCATTTTATAAATCACCAATGGGTCTTTTTGTTCGAAGGAAGCTGCTTGAACGGAATCTTTCAATTCATCCATATTTCTAAGATGCTCCTTCCAATCTGCATCTAACCTAGACAGTGCAATACTTCTTTCAATATCTCTCACTATTGATGCTCCCTTGGTTTTTACCGCTTTGCTAAGATCGGCTGCAATGGGGATTTGTTCTTTAGTCTCATCAACAAATGGAACTACAATTCTTTGATATCTATGCCCTTCATTGCGATGTACATCTGTTATAACTGGCAACAAAGTTTGTTTGATAAAATCTTCTTTCTTTCTATAATAATCATGAAACTGCCTAGAGTACTCAAGAATTAAATTGTTGATGTTGGATTCTTCAAATATTGTTGAATCAATATCAGGTTCAAATCCCAGAATACTTATTGAATCATTAATGAATTGTTCGTAATCATTAGATGATTTATTATTAATTACAATATTGTCCAATGTTGAATTGAACATATAATCAAGATCTACACTTAATCTTTCTCCTTCTAGCGCATGATTTCTTTTTTTGTAAATGGCTTCTCTTTGAATGTTCATTACGTCATCGTAATCAAGGAGTCTTTTTCGCATTCCAAAATTGTTTTCTTCAACTTTTTTCTGCGCCCTTTCGATGGATTTAGTAACCATAGAATGTTGAAGTACTTCTCCTTCCTTATGTCCCAACTTATCCATGATTCCTGTAATACGATCCGAATTAAAAAGTCTCATCAGATTATCTTCAAAGGAAACAAAAAACTGTGAAGATCCAGGATCTCCTTGTCTTCCCGCTCGTCCACGAAGCTGTCTGTCTACTCTTCGGGATTCATGTCTTTCTGTACCAATAATTGCTAAACCACCAGCTTTGCGTACTTCTTCAGAAATTTTTATATCGGTTCCACGACCTGCCATATTGGTTGCAATAGTAATTCTACCAGGATGTCCAGCTTCTGCAACGATTTCGGCTTCACGTTGATGTTGCTTGGCATTCAAAACATTATGAGGAATGTTTTTTAATTGCAACATTCTGCTAAGTTTTTCAGAAATGTCTACAGAAGTTGTTCCTACTAGTGCTGGTCTACCTTCACTTCTGCATTTTTCAATTTCTTCAATTACAGCATTAAATTTTTCTCTCGAAGTTTTGTAAACAAGATCTTCCTTATCATCTCTAACAATATCTTTATTGGTTGGAATTACTACTACATCTAATTTGTAAATTTGCCAGAATTCACCAGCTTCAGTTTCAGCTGTACCAGTCATCCCAGCAAGTTTGTGATACATCCTGAAATAATTCTGCAAGGTTACGGTAGCATAAGTTTGTGTAAGCTCTCCTACCTTGACATTTTCTTTTGCTTCAATGGCTTGATGAAGCCCATCAGAATACCTTCTTCCATCAAGAATCCTACCTGTTCCTTCGTCTACTATTTTTACTTCACCTTCCAGTACCACATATTCCTCATCAATTTCGAAAAGAGTATAAGCTTTTAATAATTGACTAACTGCATGTAATCTTTGAGACTTTGCAGCGTATTCATTTAAAGCTTTTTCTTTTAATTCGGTATGTTGTTCTTTCGTTAATTCAATATCATTGTCAATTTTATGCAACTGACTACCGATATCTTCTAACATAAAAAAATTAGGCTCTTCTTCTCCTTTGGAAAGAAACTCTTCACCTAATTTATTTAACTCCACCTGTCTGTTTTTTTCATCAATATTGAATAACAATGGAGCATCGGCAATTCTCATATTTCTAGATTGCTCTTGAAGATAATAGTTTTCTGTTTTTTGCAAAATATTTCTTAATCCATCTTCACTGAGATATTTAATAAGGGGTCTGGATTTGGGCAATGCCCGAAAAGATCTAAATAAACTTAATCCACCTTCCCCTTCATTGTATCCTGTATTTCCTTCAGAAATTAATTTTTTAGCTTGATTTAAGAAATGTCCCGCAATTTTTCTTTGCTCGTCAACAAGTCTTTCTACTTTTGGTTTGAGCTTATTATATTGTTCACTTTCTTCATCAACATCGATAGGACCAGAAATAATTAATGGTGTTCTAGCATCATCAACCAGTACACTATCGACTTCGTCTACCATTGCATACTGATGCTTTTTTTGAACCTTTTCGTCCAATGATCTGACCATATTATCTCTTAGATAATCAAATCCAAATTCATTATTGGTTCCGTATACTATATCGCATTCATATGCTTGATTTCTCTGTGGGCTATGAGGTTTATATTTATCAATACAATCAACTCTTAGTTGCAGAAATTCGAAAATAGGTCCAACCCATTCTGAATCTCGTCTTGCCAAATAATCATTTACTGTAACAATATGCACTCCTCCAGTCAATCCATTCAGATAGGCAGGAAGGGTAGCTACCAAGGTTTTTCCTTCACCAGTGGCCATCTCAGCAATTTTACCTTCATGAAGCACCATTCCGCCTATTAATTGTACATCATAGTGAACCATATTCCATGTTATTTCTCCACCAGCTGCAGTCCATGTATTTGAATAAATGGCCTTATCCCCATTAATTTTAATATAGTTCTTATGTATGGATAGTTCTATATCTCCTTCCGTCGCAGTTACCTCTAGGGTTTCATTGAAGTAGAAGCGTCTAGCCGTCTCCTTCACTACTGCAAATGCTTGAGGCAAAATATCAATTAGAACTTCTTCAATCAATTGATCTCTCTCTTTAATTTTCAGATCAATGTTGTTATATAACTCCTCTTTGTGGTGAATATCATCTTCCACTTCGGCTTGTTCTTTTAAGTTTTGAATTTGAGAATCAATATCAGAGAGATATTCACTAATGTGACTTCTAAATTCAATGGTCTTGTTTCTTAAATCGTCATTGCTGAGATCAATGTATTGTCTATGATATTCATTTACTTGGACTACGCGTTCAGCGTAAGACTTAATATCTCGATCTTGTTTGGATCCAAAAACTTTTTTTAGAAAATTAAACATTTTGGTAAATTGAAAAGAATATAACGCAAAAATATAACATTAGCGCCTATAAGGCATCTTAATTACTCATAAACTATACCATGCCTTTAATTCTGACATATTGTCAGCTTTTAACCCGCTTTATGCAATAGAGTTTCGTAGTGAAAGTCAAAAGG